>CALMWD010000175.1 GCA_937873105.1 uncultured Rhodanobacteraceae bacterium | reverse complement strand
TCGAGGATCAGGATGCGTTCGCGCAGCGCCGTTTCGAGCAGCGCCACCCGCACCTGGTTCAGCCAGGGCAGGGTACTCATGGCTTGCGCGCCAGCAGGGTCAGCACTTCGAAGTTCGGCGCGCGCTTCTCGCGCGAGCTGACCTCGCAGTCGATCACGTCGAGCCCGGCCTTCCTGGCGAGCTTCTTCAGCTCGTCGACGGTGAAGCCGAGGTTGCAGTGGTCGAACTCCTCGGCGACGGCCTTGTGGGCATGTTTGTTGAGGGTCAGCGCCAGCAGGCGGCCGCCCGGGCGCAGCACGCGCACGGCTTCACGCACGGCCACGGCGGGTTGCTCGGAATAAGTCAGCGCATGCATCAGCAGGACCAGGTCGAACTTCGCATCGGGCAGGCTCAGCGCATGCATGTCGCCGTGTTCGACACGCACATGCTTGAGTGGTTTGAGGCGGTCGCGCGCGGCCTGGATCACGCGTTCGCTGGAATCGACGCAGAGGATGGACTTCGCGTGCGGGGCCAGCAGTTCCGCAAGGATGCCGTCGCCCGAGGCCACGTCGAGCACGTCGCCGAGTTCGACCAGGTGCATCACGCCGCGCGCCAGGGCTTCCCAGGTGCGGCCGGGCGAGTAGTGGCGCTCCATGTCGCCGGCCACGGCGTCGGCCCAGCCTTCGGACTTGGCGCGCTTGGCGAGCACGGTCGGCAGGCGACGGGCATCGTCTTCGAGCAGGGCGTCGTCGATGCTCTGGCGCATCGTCCGCCACAACTGCGCGTGCTTGTCGTCGAGTTCGGCATTGAAGCGGTAGTAGGCCGAGACGCCGGCGCGGCGGTCGCGCACCAGATCAAGCTCCTTGAGCTTGGCCAGGTGCGTGGATACGCGCGGCTGCGCGAGCTGGGTGATCGCCGCCAGCTCCGCGACCGTCAGCTCCTCGGCTTCGAGCAGCACCAGCAGGCGCACCCGGGTGGCGTCGGACAGGGTCCGGAACAGGCTGGACAGGTCGGTCAGATCCATGTTTATCGTTGTATCGCGATAAAAAGATGCGACACGGTAGTGGCTGCGGCGGGGGCGGTCAATCGAGGCGACGTGACGACGCCGCTGCGGCCGCGAGCGCGGCGGCCGGCCCATGCGCTAGCGTCGACCCCTTCCAATCGCACGGGATCGGCCATGACCACGACGCTGTCGCGCATCCAATCGCAGGACCAAGCCGCCTGGTCCGACTTGTGGCGCGACTATCTGGCCTTCTACGACACCACGCGGCCGCCGGCGCTGTATGCGCGCAACTTCGCGCAGCTCGTGCAGGGCGACGGGCCCCTGTACGGCTGGCTGGCGCGCGATGCCGAGGGCGTCGCGGTCGGGCTCGCGCACTACTTCGTGCATGGCACGGCCTGGTCGTTCGGCGATGCCTGCTACCTGCAGGATCTCTACGTGCATCCCGCCCGGCGCGGCGGCGGCATCGCTTCGGCCCTGATCGCGCAGGTTGCCGCCGACGCCAAGCGCCGCGGCTGCGAACGCCTGTACTGGCTGACGCATGTCGACAATGCCCGCGCGCGGGCGTTGTACGACCGCGTCGCCGCGTTCGAGGGATTCATCTGCTACGAGCGCGGCCTCGACTGACTGCGGCCAGGGCCTGATGCGGCTGGCGATCGACTGGGCCATCGACTACCCTGCGCGGCCCCATGCAGTTCGATTCCCTGACCTTCCTGCTGTTCTTCGTGCTGGTCCTGGCCGGCGCGGCGCTGACGCGCGGCTGGAGCGCGCGCAAGAACCTGCTGCTGGTCGCGAGCTACGTGTTCTATGCCGCGTGGAGTCCGGCTTTCACCCTGTTGCTCGCCGGCGCCAGCGTCCTCGACTGGTTCCTGGCCCGGCGCATCCATGCCGCCGCCTCGCCGTCGGCGCGGCGATGGTGGCTGGCCGCGAGCATCGTGCTGAACATCGGCACGCTGGCCTTGTTCAAGTATGGCCCGTTCCTGCATGCGAACCTGGCCGCGGCCCTGGCGATGGTCGGCGTGCACATCGATCCCTGGTCGCTCGGCCTGGTGCTGCCGGTCGGCATTTCGTTCTACACCTTCCAGTCCGTGTCCTACACCTTCGACGTCTATCGCCGGCGCGTCGAACCGATCCATTCGCTGCGCGACTTCTGCCTGTTCGTGGCCTTCTTCCCGCAGCTGGTGGCCGGTCCGATCGTGCGCTTCACGCAGTTTGCGCCGCAGCTGGTCGAGCCGCGCGCGCCGTCGGCGGCGGCCCTGGCCCAAGGCGCGATCTGGCTGACATGGGGCCTGTTCGAGAAGATCGTGCTCGCCGACACCGTGTTCGCGCCGGTCGTCGATGCGGCCTGGTCCAACCTCGCGAACCTGTCGTCGAGCGCCGCGCTGGCGGCGACGCTGGCCTTCGCCGGGCAGATCTTCTGCGACTTCGCCGGCTATTCCTGTTGCGCCATCGGCGCAGCACGCTGCCTCGGCTTCGCGTTGCCGCTGAATTTCCGCAACCCCTATGCCGCGGTCGGCTTCAGCGACTTCTGGAAACGCTGGCACATTAGCCTTTCGACCTGGCTGCGCGACTATCTGTACATCGCGCTGGGCGGCAATCGCAGCGGTGCCTGGCGCACGTATCGCAACCTGATGCTGACCATGCTGCTCGGCGGCCTGTGGCACGGCGCCGGTTGGAACTTCGTGCTCTGGGGCGGCTGCCATGGCCTGCTGCTGGTGCTGGAGCGGCGGCTCCGCGGCGAGCGCGACGGCGAGCCGCGAGGGCTTTCGCGCCTGGCCTGGGCCGGTTTCACCCTGGTCGCCGTGGTCGCCCTGTGGATCCCGTTCCGGTCGCCGGACTTCGCGTCGACGGCGCAGTTCCTTCAGGCATTGGCGACGCCGTGGACGCCGCTCGACTTCGCCGCGACGTTGGCGCTCGCCGCCTTCGGCGCATTGCTGCTGGTGCAATGGCGGGTGCGCGACCACGATCTCGACGCGCTGCTCGCCCGCACGCCGCGGGCGCTGCTGGCCATCCTGCTCGCCGCCCTGCTCGTGCTGATCGTGCTCAGTCCCGGAGACACCCATGCCTTCATCTACTTCCAGTTCTGAGCCGCGCGCCCTCGGTGCGGCCTGGGCGCTGGCGGTGCTGCTGGCGGCTGCGGCGCTGTTCCTGCTCGATCGGCACGGGCGCGGACTCGGCGTGCCGGCCGGGCTGATCGATTCGATGCAGCTCTGGTCGATCCAGCGCGATCGCGTGTACGGCGACGCCCCCAAAGCCGTGGTCTTCATCGGCGCGTCGCGCAGCGCCTACGGCATCGATCCCAAGACCTGGCGCAGCCTGGTGCCGGCGACCAAGCCGGTGATGCTGTCGCTCAACGGCAGGCATCCGGTCGCGCTGCTGCGCGATCTTGCGGCGGATCCGGATTTCCGCGGCCTGGTGGTCTGCGATGTCGATACCCACGGGCTGCTGCGGCGCTGGTGGGACATGCAGCAGGACTACGTCGACTACTATCACCGGCGCTGGAACCTGAACTGGCGCGTGCATCGCCTGGCATTGAACGCCTGGCAGCGCGCCAGCGTGCTGGCCAATCCCGCGCTGGGCTGGAAGGCCGGCCTGCAGCGCTGGGTCGAGGGTGGCCGCGTCTACATCCCGGTGACGCGGATCGACAGCAACCGCGGCGGCGAAATCCTGTTCGACCGGTTCGACCCCGCGGCGTCGGCCAAGGCCTTCGACGACGATGCCGACCGCAAGATGCGCGAGCCGCGCCCGACGGCGGACGAATTCATGGCCGACGCCCGGCAGATCCAGCTCTGGGTCCGGCAGATCCGGGCACGCGGCGGCAACGTGGTGTTCTTCCAGCCGCCGGTGTCGGGCCGGGTCGCGGCGCTGGAGCACGAATACTTCGATCGCGCCGCCTATTGGGATGCGTTCGCGGCGCTGGAGGGCATCCAGGCCCTGCATTTCGACGACGTCCCGGGCATGGGCCGGCTGGCGCTGCCGGACCACTCTCACGTGCGCGGCGCCGACCGGGCGACGCTGACCCGGCTCCTGGCCGAAGAACTGCAACGGCGCGGCTGGCTCGACGCGGCGACGACGGGCGTCCGCTAAACTGTTCGGCCTTGCGGCCGCGCGCCGCCCGTTTTCCGACACCAGCGAGACCGACCATGGACTTTGCATTCACCGAAGAACAACTGGCCATCCAGGACGTGGCGCGCCGCATCGCGCAGGAAAAGATCGCACCGAGCGCCGAGCACCACGACCGCACCGGCGAGTTCCCGCTGGAGAACATCCGCACGCTCGGCGAGAACGGCCTGATGGGCATCGAGGTGCCGCACGAATACGGCGGCGCCGGCATGGATCCCGTGTCCTACGTGCTGGCGATCATCGCGATCGCCCACGCCGATTGCGCCCACTCGACCATCGTGTCGGTGAACAACTCGCTGTTCTGCAACGGCATCCTCAAGTTCGGCACGGAAGCGCAGAAGCAGAAATATGTGCGCGCCATCGCCGAGGGCCGCGAGATCGGCGCGTTCGCGCTGACCGAGCCGCAGTCCGGTTCCGACGCCACCGCGATGAAGTGCCGCGCGGTCAAGCAGGCCGACGGCCGCTTCGTCATCAACGGCAAGAAGAGCTGGATCACCTCGGGCCCGGTGGCGCGTTACATCGTGCTGTTCGCGATGAGCGAGCCGGACAAGGGCGCCAGGGGCATCACCGCGTTCATGATCGACACCACGAAGCCCGGCTTCCATCGCGGCAAGACCGAGCCCAAGCTCGGCATCCGCGCCTCGGCGACCTGCGAGATCGAGTTCGCCGATTACGTGGCCGAAGCCGACGAAGTGCTCGGCGTCGAAGGCGAGGGCTTCAAGATCGCGATGGGCGTGCTCGACGCCGGCCGCATCGGCATCGCCTCGCAGGCCGTGGGCCTGGCGCGCGCCGCCTACGAGGCCGCCGTGGCCTACGTGAAGGAGCGCAAGAGCTTCGGCCAGCCGATCGGTTCCTTCCAGATGATCCAGGCCAAGATCGCGGACATGAAGTGCCGCCTCGATGCGGCGCTGATCCTGACCCTGCGCGCGGCCTGGGCCAAGGGCGAAACCGACCGCAAGGGCGGGCGTTTCAGCACCGAAGCCGCAGTCGCGAAGCTGACCGCGTCGGAGGCGGCGATGTTCATCACCCACCAGGCGCTGCAGATCCACGGCGGCATGGGCTATTCGAAGGAAATGCCGCTGGAGCGCTATTTCCGCGACGCCAAGATCACCGAGATCTACGAGGGCACCTCGGAAATCCAGCGCATGGTCATCGCCCGAGCCGAAACCGGTTTGCGCTGAGGCGCTGCGCCTGAGCCAGGCG
>CALMWD010000174.1 GCA_937873105.1 uncultured Rhodanobacteraceae bacterium | reverse complement strand
CCGAAACGCCAGACCAGCTTGCCGCCAAGATCGACGATCATACGCCCGACCTCATCCTCGTCGATGCCGCCAACAAGTCCCCGACCCTGGTCGAGACCGTGGCGGCCGTGCGCAAGTCGAGCAAGGACATTCCGGTCGTCGCGCTGATCGCCGAGGTCAACGAGAAGACCGTCATCGACGCCACGCTCGCCGGCGCGCGCGCCTGCGCGCTGCAGTCGCGGCCCGACCACCTGCAGATGATCGTCAAGCGCGAGTTCGCCGACGTCACCACGCGCCGCGCCGTGCGTCGCCTGGAGACCAGCCTGCGCGAAGTCGAAAAGCGCTGCGACGCCCTGCTCGACTCGTCGCGCGAGCCGATCGCCTTCGTGCACGAAGGCATGCACGTGCGCGCCAACAAGGCCTATCTCGAGATGTTCGGCTTCGAGGATTTCGAAGAGATCGAAGGCACGCCGATCCTGGACATGATCGCCGGCGACCACGCGGACTCGTTCAAGGTCCTGCTGAAGAAGATGTCGAAGGGCGAAAAGCCGCCGGAGCGCCTCGAGATCAAGGCCAGCCGCAGCGACGGCGTCGTGTTCGACGCGATCATGCAGTTCGACGAGGCCACCTTCGAGGGCGAACCCTGCACCCAGATCACCTTCCGGCAGCAGGAAATCAATGCCGAGCAGGCGGCGGAACTGGACCGGCTGCGCTCGCAGGATCTCGTCACCGGCCTCTACAACCGCGCGCATTTCCTGTCGGAGCTGGACAAGGTCGCGGCCGAAGCGGCGTCCGGCAAGTCGGACCTGACCCTGTTCTTCATCGAGGCCGACAATTTCCGCAGGGTGCTCGACACCGTCGGCATCGGCAATGCCGACCTCCTGCTCGCGGACATGGCCAAGCTGCTGAAGTCGCACCTGCGCGGCCAGGACACGCCCGCGCGCGTCGGCGAATACACCTTCGGCGCGATCCTGCCGCGCCTCTCGCACGAGAAAGCGGAGCAGATCGCTGAAGGCTTGCGCAAGGCCTTCGAGGAACACGTGTTCGAGCTGAACGGCAAGTCGGTGAACCTGACCATCAGCAACGGCGTGATCTTCATCGGCGAGAAGATCGCGAATGCGCAGAACATGCTGTCCGAGGCCGCCGGCGCGCTCAAGTCGTCGCAGGGCGAAGGCGGCAACCGCTATACCGTGTTCGATCCCGCGGCCCAGGACAAGGCCGACGCGGAGAAGCAGCGTGCCTGGCTCAACCTGGTCAAGGACGCGCTGTCGCACGACGGCTTCACGCTCTACTTCCAGCCGATCATCAGCCTGATGGGCGAGGAAGGCGAGTTCTACGAGATCCTGCTGCGCCTGAACAGCCCGAAGGGCGAGATCTCCCCAAGTCACTTCCTGCCGATCGCCGAGAAGAATGGTCTGATGCCGGCCATCGACCGCTGGGTGATCGGCAAGGCCATCCGCACCGTCGCCGAACGCGAACGCGAAGGCCGCAAGTGCACCTTCTTCATCAAGACCACGCCGCAGACGATGGAAGACCCGGCCATCCTGCCCTGGATCGCCACGCAGTTGCAGGCGGCGCGTCTGCGCGGCGACGCGCTGGTGTTCGAGGCGCCGGAAAGCAAGGTCGTCACCAACCTCAAGGCGGCGCGCACCTTCCAGAAAGGCCTGGAGCAGTTCCACTCGCACTTCGCGATCGAGCAGTTCGGTTCGGGCCTGAACTCGAT
>CALMWD010000173.1 GCA_937873105.1 uncultured Rhodanobacteraceae bacterium | reverse complement strand
TTCGGTCGCGCCGGTCGAGGTGTCGATGCAGGCCACCGGGCAAGCGCAAAGCGCAAGCGTCCGTTGTGCTTTCTCGCGAATCGGCTACACGACGATCAACTACGACTACAGCTTCGCCATGGAAGCGGTGGACACCGTGTTCGCCAGCGGCTTCGAACCGTAAGCCATGCGCCTGCAGCGCCCGCGAATCGCCTGATCGATGCCGCCGTCCCGCCACTGCATGGACGCGTGAAGCAGGGAAAGTCGGGGCCCCGCCATGGAGAACACGATGGAAGCGATCGCGACGGAAGCCCTGCCCGCCGACCTCAAGCCCTTCGTCTGCAGCAGTTGCGGCGACTGGAACGCGGCGCGCGCGCCGTTCAGGCTGTTCGGCGATTCGCACTACGTCGGCCCGGAGGGACTGAGCGTGGTCGCGATCGATACCGGCGCCGGCGTGATCCTGATCGACGGCGCCCTGCCGCAGTCGGTCCCGGGCATTCTCGCGGGGCTGAAGTCGATCGGCCGCGACGTGCGCGACGTCAAGTACATCGCCGTGTCGCATCCGCATTTCGACCACGCCGGCGGCGTCGCCGCGCTGGCACGGATGAGCGGCGCGACGGTGTTGTCGACCGATGCCGGGGCCGACGCCTTGAAACGCGGCGACGTGCCGAAGGAAGACCCGCAGGCCGGTTACGGCGACTTCATGAAGTTCCCGCCGGTCGCGAACGTGCGCGCGCTCGCCGACGGCGCATCGGTCACGCTCGGCGACATCAGCCTGACCCTGCATGCCACGCCCGGACACACGCCCGGCGGCGCCTCGTGGTCGTGGCAGGACTGCGAAGGCGGGCGCTGCATCGACCTGGTCTTTGCCGACAGCCTGAACCCGGTCTCGCACGACGACTACCATTTCGGCGACGGCGAGCTGACCGCGGCGTTCCGCCGCAGCATCGCCAAGGTGCGCGTCCTCTCCTGCGATCTCGTGGTGTCGGCGCATCCGTCGCAGTCGCAACTGTTCGAGCGCGCGGCGCGTGACGCGCTGCTCGACGTCGAGGGCTGCCGGGCCTATGCCGACGAGGCCGCGAAGCGGCTGGACGCGCGCCTGGCGAGCGAACGCGGCGAATGATCAGGCGCGCAGTCGAACGTGGATGACGAAGCGCACGCGCCCGAAGCTCATCGCCATCGTGTGTTCCAGGGTCGCGCTGCCCACGTCGGGCTGCGCCTTCAGCGCGCCGAGCAGCGTGTCGACGGCCGCGCGATCCGGCACGGTGCCGGTGAACAGCACGTAGTCCTGCTCGCGATGGAAGTTCAGCAGTTGCGCATCCGGTCCCATCAGCTTGCGGGCACGGATGCGCAAGTCGGTGATGCGCGGATCCTCGTTGCGCCGCAGCCATCCGTCGGGATCGGCGGCTTCCCGCACGCGGTCGTCGATGGGCAGGTTCTGCGCGGTCGGCGTCCAGAACGGCGGCACCTCGACCTGGGCGTGGCGCGACCAGGTCGAATGGATATGGATCGCGTAGGGAATGCCGGCACCGGTCTCGGCCCATAGGCCGATGACCTTGCGCTCGGTCTTCTCGCGCCGCACCAGCAGGCCGCCGCGCACGTCGCGGGTCATGGCGATGTCGGTGGCGTGGTCGCCGTCCCTGACCCACCAGCCATCGCGGCAATGGCCCTTGCCGCCATGCGCGCCCCACTCCGGTACCGGGCCGAGTCGCGTCAACTCGGCGAACGGCAATTCCTTGCGCACCTTCAGCGCCCCGCGCATCGGATCGAACGTCGCCAGGGCCTTCTGCCGCCAGGCCGCGTAGGCGGCCGGACTCTGCTCGCGGAAACGCGCGACCGCGGCCTCGAACTCGGCGCGATCGCGGTGGAACACGGTGGTCATCGCGTAGCCGCCCGAATCGAACTGGGAGAACACGGTGGCCGGGGCCTTGAGCTCGTGCATGTAGGTCGAGTCGCCGAAGCGGTCCTGGCTGCCCGGATCGGCCTGCAGGGCGAACGAGCCCGACAGGTCCGGGCAGGCGCTGTCGCTCAGCGGCGCCGGAAAGTCGGGCTCGTCGCCGCTGCGGGTGATGCAGCCTGCGAGCAGGCACGCCGCTGCCGCGGCGGCGACGCGCAGGGCGAATCGTCGGTGCATGCCGGCCTCAGGCATCGAGATTGATCCAGGTTGCCTTGACCTCGGTGTACTTCTCGAAGGCATGCAGCGACTTGTCGCGGCCGTTGCCGCTCTGCTTGTAGCCGCCGAAGGGCGCGGTCATGTCGCCGCCGTCCCAGTAGTTGACCCAGACGCTGCCGGCGCGCAGCTTGCGCGCGACGCGATGCGCCTTGCCGATGTCGCGCGTCCAGACCCCGGCGGCGAGGCCGTACGGGGTGTCGTTGGCCATGCGCAAGGCGTCGGCCTCGTCCTCGAAGGCGAGGACGCTGAGCACCGGGCCGAAGATCTCCTCGCGCGAAATCGTGTGTTCGTGCGCGACCTCGGCGAAGATGGTCGGCTCGACGTAGCAGCCGCCTGCGACCGGATGCACGCGGCTTCCGCCCAGCATCAGCTTCGCGCCCTCGGCCCGACCCTTCTCGATGTAGGACAGCACGCGCGCGGTCTGGTCTTCGTCGACGAGCGCGCCGATCGGCGCCTTCGGATCGAGCGGATGGCGCGGCTGGTAGTGCTTGCCGGCCTCGACCACCATCGCGACGAACTCGTCCTGGATCGAGCGCTGCACCAGCAGCCGCGACGCGGCGGTACAGACTTCGCCCTGGTTGTAGAAGATGCCGCCGGCGGCGGCTTCCGCCGCGCGTTTCAGGTCGGGCGCGTCGGCGAAGACGATGTTCGGACTCTTGCCGCCGCACTCCATGTAGGCGCGCTTCATGTTCGAGCGGCCGGCGCAGGTCAGCAGGTGGCGACCGACCGCGGTCGAGCCGGTGAACACCAGGCCATCGACGTCCATGTGCAGGGCCATCGGCTCGCCGCATTCCTTGCCGTAACCGGGCAACACGTTCAGCACGCCCGCGGGAATGCCCGCCTCGATCGCCAGTTCGGCGAGGCGCAGCGCGGTCAGCGGCGACTTCTCGCTCGGCTTCAGGATCACCGAATTGCCGGTGGCCAGCGCCGGCGCGATCTTCCAGGTCGCCATCAGCATCGGGAAGTTCCAGGGCACGATGGCGCCGATCACGCCGAGCGGCTCGCGCGTGACCAGGCCGAGCTCGTCGATGCCGGTGGCCGCGACTTCGCCGTAGACCTTGTCGATCGCCTCGCCAGTCCAGCTCATGCAGCGCACGCTGGCGGCGACGTCCACGTTCAATGCATCCATCACCGGCTTGCCCATGTCCAGTGCTTCGAGCAGGGCAAGTTCCTCGCGATGGTCGTGGATCAGTTGCGCGAACTTCACCAGCACTTTCTTGCGATGCGTCGGCTTGCTCTCGGACCAGCGCCCGGACTCGAACGCGCGCCGCGCCACCTGTACCGCACGATCGACGTCGGCACCATCGCAGCGCGCCACCTTCGCCAACACGGCGCCGTCGATCGGACTGAGCGCATCGAAGGTCGCGCCGCTCAGGGCATCGACGTGCTTGCCGTCGACGAAGGCCTGGTGCGGGAAGCGCAACGCGACGGCCTTGGCCTGCCATTCGGATTGGGATGGGATGTGCATGGGTCACCTGTCGATGCATCGTAGGCTGGGTTGTCTGTCAAAACGTCGGCGGCGTGCTGGCGCTGACGATGATGACGTCGTCGCGGCCGAGATTGCGGAAACGATGCGGCGTCTGGCAGTCGAAGTAGTACGACTCGCCCGCGCCGAGCACGCGCACATGGTCGCCGACGGTGATCTCGACCTG
>CALMWD010000172.1 GCA_937873105.1 uncultured Rhodanobacteraceae bacterium | reverse complement strand
TGCCAGCGCTCGGCCACGTCGATGGGATCGGTGCGAAGCCATCGTCGATGACGACGGGGTCACCGCCGCGGGTGTCGCCGCTTCGGCAGTGTCAGCCGCCCCGGGCGCGACGTCAGTGCCCTGGCCGGGAGGCGGCGTGTCATCGAGCACCTGGATCGGGGCGATGAAGGCATAGCCGCGGCGATGTCTTGTCTCGACGTAACGCGACGCCTGCGGATCATCGCCAAGGGCCTGGCGCAATTCGCTGACCGTCTGCGGGATCACGTTCGGAGAAAGTGCGTGGTGGCCCCACAACACGTCCATCAGTTCGTCGCGCGCCACGAGGGCCGGCGCGCGCTGCACCAGCAGGAGCAATAGCCGATAGGTCTGCGGCCTCAGCACCACGGCACCCGCCGGGCCGCTCAGGCGCTCGCGATCCGTGTCGAGTTCAAATTCGCCCAAGCGATAACGCATTCGCCCATTCTAGGGCGACGGCGCGCGACTCCGCTTGGATTTCCGCATCGGCGGCCGGTCCGTTACTCGAAACCGTCACCGTGGATGCGGTCCGGCCGGGTCACGCTGAGGTCATCGAGGAACACCTGGGACGTCGTCGTGGTGTCGAGGCCGACATAGACCGACCCGATGCCACCGCCGACCACGCCGTGCGCCCGATCGTCGACCAGCAAGGTGTTGTCGAGCAACAGGTCGTAGGTTCCTGCGTCCATGTCATATCGAAACTCGAACACCAGATTCTGGCCGGGGCTGTAAGTCGCACCGAGCAACACGCCGGGGTTGGCATCGGACAAGGCGATCCCGCCATCGTTCATCAGCACGAGGCTGGCGAAGTTCTTGGACGCACCAGTGGTCTCGCGGAGGTAGACCAGATAACGATCCAGCGCCGCCGGCTTGAGCACCATGAAAATGCTCAGCGGGCCGGCACTGACCTCTTCACCGCCCAGGAATTCGAACTCGACGAAACGCGCCGTGCCCGTGCTCGACTGGCCCAGCCGGAGCGACGGGGTCGGCAGCGGAACCGGCGTCACCACCGCCTGCAGTCCGGAGGACAAGCTCACCGGTTCCCCCACGACGGCACCGCCGGTGCCGATCAGCACGTTTAGGGCCTTGTCGTTGAAGTCGGCGTCCAGCAGCACGAGGTTGGGCGTGGAACCCGCCCACAGGTTCGAAGCGAACAACATCAAGGTGCCGGCGACAATGGGACGGAACAGCATGGGGCGTGGTCTCCTGGGTGGAAGGGGGCGCGAAACCGGCGCTTCGCGACACCCCCGCACTGTCCAATGGCGTCGCAAAAAAGACTTCCCGAAGCCCTCAGCACTTCATCAAGAAAGCCTCAAGACCAATCGATTCAGCGACTTGGCGCGGCTATGCTGAGCGTCTCCCGCCTTCATCCACCCCGGTATCGCCATGCTTGAACGAATCGAACACGAGTCCCGCATCCTCGAACTGCGCCTGGCCCGGCCGCCGGTGAACGCGCTCTCGCCGGCCCTGGTCGCGCAGCTGCGCCCGGCCCTGGCCGATGCCGCGGGTCAGGGCTTTCGCGCCGTGGTGCTGTCGGGGCAGCCGAAGATGTTCTCGGGCGGGCTGGACGTGATCGAACTGCTGCAGCTCGACCGTGCCGGCATGATCGCGTTCTGGAACGACTTCTTCGGACTGATGCCGGCGCTGGCGCGCAGCCAGATCCCGACCGTGGCCGCGATCACCGGTCATTCGCCGGCCGGCGGCGCGGTGCTCTCGATCTTCTGCGACTACCGCGTCATGGCGCGTTCGCCCGATCCGGAAAAACCCTTCCGCATCGGCCTGAACGAAGTCCAGGTCGGCCTGATGGTGCCCGAGGTGATCCAGCTCGCCCTGCGCCGCCTGGTCGGTGCGCATCGTGCCGAGCGGCTGATGGTGGCCGGCGCGATGGTCGACAGCGACGAAGCCCTGCGCATCGGCTTCGTCGACGAGGTCGTCGGCGTCGACGACGTGGTGCCGCGCGCCCTCGCCTGGTGCCGCCAGCATCTCGCCCTGCCGCCGCTGGCGATGGCCAATACCCGCCGCTTCGCGCGTGCCGATCTCGCCGAAATCATGGGCGACCCGAACCGCTTCCCTGCCGAAGACTTCGCCGCATCCTGGTTCGGCGAAGAAACCCAAACCGTGTTGCGCGCCCTGGTCGAGAAGCTGAAGTCGAAGGGCTGATCAGGTCTCACCGGTCGCGACGGCGCGGCTGCGGTCGCTGACCCAGCCGCTCCACGAGGGCGGGAACAATCGCGAACCGGCTAGGCCGGCGTGTTCCATCGCCAGCAGGTTATGGCAGGCGGTGACGCCGGAGCCGCACATGTGCACGACCCGCGTCGGCGCGACATCGCCGAGCAGTTGCGACCATTCCGCGCGCAAGGCCGCGGGCGACTTGAAGCGTCCGTCGGCACCGAGGTTGTCGGCGAACGGCCGGTTGATCGCGCCCGGCACGTGGCCGGCCACCGGGTCCAGCGGCTCGACCTCGCCGCGGAAGCGCGGCGTCGCGCGCGCATCGACCAGACGCTGCGAGGGATCGGAACGCAGCGCCTCGACCTCGTCGAAGCCCGCGATGGCGGTCTCGTCGAAAACGAGCTCCACGGACGTGGACATGCAGGCCGGCACCGCGTCGGTCAGCGGCGCATTCGCCGCGACCCAAGCCGTGAATCCGCCGTCGAGCACGCGGACGTCGCGGTGTCCGATCGTGCGCAACATCCACCAGAGACGCGCGGCAAAGCTGCCGTTGCCGTCGTCGTACACGACCCAGGATTGCTCCGGCGCGTAGCCGATGCGCGACAGCCAGCGCGCGAACGTGGCCGACGCGGGCAACGGATGCCGGCCAAGGCCGGCGCGATCGTGGTCCGACAGGTCGCGGTCGAGGTGCGCGTAGATCGCGCCGGGGAGGTGCGCGCTGCGGTACCCGGCCTCGCCCTTCGCGGGGTCCGCGAGGTCGAAGCGCACGTCGGCGATGCGCAGTCGCGGGTCGCCGAGACGAGCACGCAGTTCGTCGACCGAGATCAGCACCTCGTTCATCGGATTCGCTCCAGGCGGTCGCGCAGGTTGATCAGCATCGCCGCGGTCGCGCCCCAGATGCGATGCCCGGCGAATTCGAATTCATGGATCTCGCGGCGCAGGCCGCGATACTCGACCTGTTGCACGCGATGCGCGGCGTGGTCGAGGAACAGCGACAACGGCGCCTCGAAGGCCTCGGCGACTTCGTCGGGATTCGGCGTCAGCACGAACCCCGGACGCACCATCGCCACCACCGGCAACACCCGGTAAGCGGAAATCGTCTCGAACGGATCGAGGTAGCCGAGCGGCGCGACGAAGCGGGCCGCCAGGCCGATTTCCTCGTCGGCTTCGCGCAAGGCGGCGGCGATGGCGTCGGCATCGTCGGGATCGATGCGGCCGCCCGGGAAGCTGACCTGGCCGGCGTGGGTCGCCAGGGTCTCGGTGCGGCGCGTCAGCAGGATGCTGGGCTGCTCGCGCTCGACGATGCCGACCAGGACCGCGGCCGGCGCCAGCCGCGCGCTGTCGGGCAAGACGTCGGCGAGTTGCGCGCGGTTCCACCCGGGACCGGCCGGCGGCTGCGCGAGATCGTGCAGCGCGGCGCGAACCCGGTCGATGTCGAAACCGTCAGCCACGCGCGGCCTCGCGGGCGGGCAACACGTCGTCCATCAACACGCGGCGCTGTTCGTCGTCGAACCCGCCCCAGCGTGCGATCTCGTCGAGCGTTCGCGCGCAACCCTCGCACAGGCCGTCGGCAGCCATCGTGCAGATGCCGATGCAAGGCGACAGGATGGGCCGCGGACGGGGCGACGGGATCGGATTCATCGTGGATCAGGGACCTCAAACGAACAGGGCCGGATGCGAACGCAACCGGCCCTGCGAATCGTGCGGCGATGGCAAGGATTACTTGACGTCGACCAGCTTGATTTCGAAGACCAGGGCTTCGTTCGGGCCGATCGGACCCTGGCCGCGCATGCCGTAGGCCTGCTCCGGCGGCAGGAAGATCTGCCAGTGGTCGCCGACCTTCATCATCGGCAGCACTTCCTGCCAGCCCTTGAGCACGGCATCGACCTTGAACTTGGCCGGCACGCCGCGCGCGAACGAGCTGTCGAACTCGAGGCCGCTGGTCAGCGAACCGCGGTAATGCACGGTCACTTCGCTGTTCTTGAGCGGACGCTTGCCGTTGCCTTCCTCGATGACGCGGTACTGGATGCCCGAGGGCAGCGTGACGATGCCCTTCTTGACCTTGTTCTCGGCGAGGAACTTGTCCGACTTGGCCTTGTTCTCGCGGGCCAGCTGCTCGTACTTGGTCTTGGCCTCGGTCATCAGCTTCTCGCGCATCTTGTCGAGCGCGGCGCGCATCTGCTCCGGCGGCACGGCCGGCTGCTTCTTGGCGATGCCGTCCTGGATGCCGCGGATCACGGTGGCCACGTCGACATCCATCTTCTTGTCGACGAAATCGGTGCCGATCTCGAAGCCGATCGCGTAGCTCAGCTTGCCCTTGTCGGTGCTGGTGTCCTGCGCGGCGACGCCGCCGACTGCAAGTGCCGCCAACAACGCGGCGCCAAAGCGGATGCTCATTCGTAACTCTCCGGGGTTGAATT
>CALMWD010000171.1 GCA_937873105.1 uncultured Rhodanobacteraceae bacterium | reverse complement strand
CGGGCTGCGTTTCCAGTTCGGCGTGGATGTCGAAAGATTCGGTCAATTCGACGGGCGCCTCGACGATCGGCGACGGCGGCGGCGCAACGACCACCGGCTTCGGCTTCAGGCGCTTCACCTGGACGCGCACCGTCTCGATGCGCTTCACCGGTTCGGCCGGGCGTACCCAGGCCTCTTCGCCCGCGGCCAGCTTGTCCGCCACTTCCATGATCTGGGGCACGTCGACGCCGCGCAGCTGTTCGCCGCGCAGGGCGGCCAGCAGCGCCGGCAGCGCGGCCACGGCCTTCTCCAGCAGGTCGATGACCGCCGGCGTCACCGCGATGGTCTTGTCGAGCACGCGGTTCAGCATGTTCTCGACCTTCCAGCTGAACTCGCCGAGCGCCATCGCGCCGACCAAACGTCCGCTGCCCTTCATCGTGTGGAAGGAACGGCGTACCGGCTTGAGCTTCTCGAAGTCGGCGGTGTTGTTTTTCCAGTCCGGCAGATTGCGGTTGAGATTCTCGACCTCTTCCTGCACTTCTTCGAGGAAGACTTCGCGGATTTCCTCGTCGATGTCGTCGGAGGGCACGGCCTGGAAGGCGCCGCTGTCGGCCACCGGCGCGTCTTCGACGACTTCGCGCTCTTCCTCGACCCAGACGTACTCGTAGTCGTCTTCCGAGAGCTCGGCTTCCGCGGCGGCCTGCGGCTGCAGGGCGGCGGCGCCGGAGGCGGCATCGGCGAACTTGAGCCCGCCGACATCTTGGCTGGGCGGCGACTCGGGCTGCTTCGGCGCCTCGCCGATCACCAGGTCCTCGACGCCGCGGCCGGGGGCGATCTCGACCACCGAGCGCATTTCCGGCTCCACCGGCGCCGGGATCTCGACCGTCTCGATGTAATCCATGCCGGACTTGCCGGCGTCGATGTTGGCCACGAAGCGGTCGATCTCGGCGGCGTCGGGCAGGCTGATCGCCGCAATCGTCATCTCGGGCGCGATATCCAGGGCCGGGGCCGGGGCGACCGGCGCGGGAACCGCGATCGCGGGCTCGGGTGCCGGCTCCGCTTCATCCGCGGGGATCGGCCAGTAGCCGAGGGCTTCCAGACTTTCGCGCGTCACGTCGAGGATCTTCTCGCGCCCGGCGCGCTGCGCGTGCGTGGCCTCGAGGTAGTACTCGACACTGGCGACCGCATCGGCCAGGCGATCCATCTGGTCGGCCGTCGGCACGCGCTTGCGGCGCAGCACCTCGACATCGATGAACTTGGCCATCGCTGCGAGCAGGTCGCTGGCCTCGTTGAGCTGGACCATGCGCATCGCGCCGCCGATCTCGTCGAACAGGCGTGGAATCGACTCGGCCTTGTCGTGCTGCCAGCCGGACTCGATGAAGGCGACGATGTCCTGCTTCACCTGGGTCAGGTTCGTCTGGACTTCCTTCATCAGCGCCTCGAGGATGCGACGCACCTCGACCTGCGGCAGTTCCATCGTGGTGGCGCCGTCCACCTTGGCGACGTCGTCCTGCTCGCCGGCGCCGAGGCGGTCGATGTTGTCGTCGAGCGACGCGTCGACGAACAGCAGCGCGCCGGCGATGTCGAGCAGCGCGCCCTCTTCGGCCGGCTTGGTTCCGGCCACGATGGCATTGAGGTTGTCGCGCTGCTCCAGGATCACGCGGCGCGGCACGCCGAGGCCGAGCATGCCGAGCGTGTCGGCGGCACGATCCAGAACCTCGCTTTGCGCGCCGAGGTCGGCCGGATTGGCGTTGGCGGTGCGCAGGTAGAGATCGAGCGCGTCCTTGACGCGCATCAGGTCTTCCTTGATCGCCGTGGACACGGTGTCGAGCAGCGCCTTGTTGCGTCCGCCGAGCGCGCCCTGCGCGTGCTGGATTTCCTTGTCGCTCGGCAACAGCGACTCGAGCTTGTAGGTGCGCTTGAGCTCGCCGATGCGGCCGTCGTTGCCGCGCGCATGGGCGGCGTAATAGAGCAGATTCTTGACCAGATCGCGCGGCGGATCGACCTTGAACGAACCCTCGCCGGCGTCGGCCAGGCGCTTGATCTCGCGATCGACGCGGCCGAACAGCAGCTTGACCGCCTGATTGGCGTCGACCAGGCCGTTGCGGACGCCGTCGAGCAGGCCGCCCGCCACCCACCACAGGCGCCGGCCTTCCTCGTGGAAGGTCACGCTGCGCAGACCGTCGAGCGCAGACATCAGCCCCGCGTCGGCGACATTCGAACCCTGGTCGCGAAGCCACTTCACCAGGGCCATCTGGTAGTTGGTGCGCAGGCGGGCCGCGACCGGCTTCATCTCGGCGTCGGCCAGCGGCTTGTCCGGACCGGCGGCGCCGGCCGGCAATGGCGACGACAGGTCGGGCGTGAACAGCACGCCTTCGCTCAAGAGCTTCTCGCCGCGACAGGCTCGGAGATCGTTCAGCAGCGGCAACAGGACGATCGGGATGTCCTTGTGGCCGCCCTGAAGGCGCTCGAGGTAGTCGGGCAGCTGCACGATGCCGCGCATCAGCACTTCGTAGGCGTCGTTCTTGTTGCGGATGGCGTCGTCGAGCAGGCCTTGCGCGACACGTTCCATCTCCTCGACGACCATGGCCGCGCCGTACAGCTCGACCATGCGCAGGGTGCCCTGGACCTGGTGCAGATAGGTCGCGCAGAACCGCATCAGGCTGGAGTCGGCGGGATCGTCGACATAGGCCTCGAGCGCCTGGCGGGCCTGCTTGAGCGTCTCGTCGAGCTCCTGCTTGACCCAGTTGAGGGTGGTGAAATCGATTTCTTGTTGCAGACGCATACGCAACCTCACCCGTTCCGACGATACGCCAAGGTCTGGCGCCCGCCGATCCGTGTCAGCTGGGGATTGGCAAATCCGAGCACCTCGCCGGGTCCAAGGACCAGGAGGCCACCGGGCTTGAGCAGATCGGCGAGCGCATCGAGCAAGGCCTTGCGGCGCTCGCGGGCGAAGTAGATCAGCACGTTCTGGCAGTAGATCAGATCAAGTTTCTTCAGCGGCGCGCGCGCCACGTCGAGCAGGTTGAACGTCGCGAAACCGACCCGCTTGCGCAGGGACTCGACGATCTGGAACGAGTCCTTGCCTTCGGCGGCGGTGTAGGCCGAGCGATACGGCTCGGGCAGTTCGACCAGGCGCTCGCGCGGGTAGAGGCCGGAGCGACCGACCGCGAGGGCCGGGTTGCTGATGTCGGTGGCGGTCACGCCGAAATAGACCTTGCTGGCGTCGAGCGCACGCAACTTCTGGTCGAGCGTCATCGCCAACGAATACGCCTCTTCGCCGGTCGCGCAACCGACGCTCCAGGCATGTACCGCGGCACCGGGATGCAACTGCACATGCTGCGGCAACCACTCCTCGGCGATCAGTTCCAGCGAGGGCGGGTGCCGGAAGAAGCGGGTTTCGTGCACGGTCAGGCGGTCCACCAGGGTGGCCCACTCGATCGCGCCGCGGGCGCCGTTCAAGACCTGGTCGAAATAGGTGTCGAAGCTGGCATAGCCGGTTTCGCGCATGCGCATGCGCAGGCCGGTGACGAGGAAACTCTTGCGATCCGGCGGCACGACCACGCCGGTCCGGCGCTGCAGCAGATCGACCCAGCGCACGAACTCCTCGTCGCCCATGCTCGGCATGGGCGAAAAAGGATTGCGGGCGGGAGCCGACGTCACCATCGAGCGCTTCCGTCAGCCCGGCAGCTTGAAGTCTGCGACGGATCGACGCAGGTCGGCCGCGAGCTGCGCCAGGTTTCCGATCGACTCCGCCGTCTGCGAGGCACCGGCCGAGGTCTGCGTCGTGATTTCCTGAATCACGTTCATCGTCGCCGAGATGTTGGTCGCCGCGGCCGACTGCTGGCGCGCCGCTTCCGAGATGTTCTGAATCAGGTCCGCGAGGTCGTTCGAGACCTTTTCGATCTCGCCCAGGGCCAGGCCCGCGTCTTCCGCGAGGCGGGCGCCGGCGACCACTTCCGAAGTCGTCTGTTCCATCGACGACACCGCTTCGTTGGTATCCGCCTGAATCGTTTGCACCAGGGTTTCGATTCGCTTCGTCGCGCCACCGGAGCGTTCCGCGAGTCGCTGCACTTCGTCCGCGACGACCGCGAATCCGCGACCGGCCTCACCAGCGGAGGCCGCCTGAATGGCGGCGTTCAGCGCGAGAATGTTGGTCTGTTCGGCGATGTCGTTGATCAGTTCGACGATCGATCCGATTTCCTGGGTCGATTCGCCCAGTCGCTTGATTCGTTTCGAAGTTTCCTGGATCTGGTCGCGAATGTTGTCCATGCCCTGGATCGTCTGGCGCACGATCGCGGCCCCCTTGCCGGCGATCTGCACGGAGCGTTGCGCCACGTCGGCCGATTCGGCGGAGTTCTTCGACACTTCGTCGATCGAGACCGCGATTTCGTTGATCGCCGCCGATGCCGAGGTGATCTGTTGCGCCTGGTGTTCAGCGGCTTCCGCGAGGTGCATCGCGGTCGCCTGGGTTTCCTGGGCCGCTGCGGCCACTTGCACCGCGGTTTCGTTAATCGTGGTCACCAGGGAGCGCAGCGCTTCCACCGCGAAGTTGACCGAGTCCGCGATCGCGCCGGTGATGTCCTCGGTCACCGTCGCCTTCACCGTCAGGTCACCCTCCGCGAGCGATCCCATTTCGTCCAGCAAGCGCAGAATCGCTTCCTGGTTGCGCTGATTGAGGTCGGCGGTGCTCTGCAGCTGGCGGCGCTGCGAACCGTATTGGGCCAGGCCGGCGAGCAGCGCGAAAACCAGGGTCAGGCCGCCGAGGCCGAGCGACACGTAGTCGTTGCCGACGACGCGCTGCGAAGGCAGCCTGCCGAGCGCGGTCGCCATGTTCTTGCTGGAGTCGAGCAACTGACCGGAGGCGAGGAAGATGTTGTCGGCCGCTTCGGTCACTTCGAACAGGTCGGTCGACGCGCTCTGGATCTTGTCGACGTTCTCGCGGATGCCGGCGTAAAGCGCCGACACGTCGGTGGCAATGCTGCGCGCGGCCGGATTGGTCAGCGCCGGAAGTCCGATGCCGGCATCGCCCTGCAGCCAGGCGTCGAGCACGCGACCGTAGATCTGGGCGTCGCGGGCGAACTGGTCGGCCGCGGAGATCGCCTCGTCGCCGCCGCGCAGGATGTCGGCCACGCGACGCAGCATGCGGTCGGCGAGCAGCATCTGGCGACTGGCCTGGTAGATCTGGACGCCGGAAGCGTTGGTGTCGCGAAGCACCGTGTAGAGCTCGTCCACCTTGCCGGTGAGCTGGGGGATGGTGGCCGAGAAGTTCTGGGCGGTCTCGGTGATGTCGAGCACGAGTTCCTGGCGAGAAAGAATCGTGTTCGCGGCGCTGTTGATCGGCCCCCAGTCTTCGTTGAGCTTGTTCAGCGGGATGCGGACCGTGTCGGACTCGTTCTGGTAACCCGGGATGCCGGCCTTGGCGTCGCCCTTGACCAGACCGTTGACGCGCGTCTCGATGTTGGCTCGCGTGGTCTTGAGCTCCTCGAAGGCTTCGAGGTTACCGGCCGCCGCTTCGGTCGCGAACTTCGAGATCTGCTGCGACAGCACCTGGAGGTCGGTGGTGTAGCCGATCGCGGCGCGCTCCTGGGTGTCCTTGTAGAAACGCCACCCTACGTTGCCGAGCAGCAACACGAAGCAGAAAATGGCCAGCAGGCCCCAGAACAGGGATCCGCTGAAGCGGGATCCGGTATTGCCCGATGTTGCACTCATAGGTTGTTCCTCGCCGCTCTAACCACCAAACACTGCGGACTACGCCGCTGCCTGTACAAATTCCCGGTCCCGCACCAGCGCATGCACGCTGAAGTTCAGGTACCGGACGCCCCCGAGGTCGAACTGCTTCGGGACGTAGCGTCGATAACGCTCGTCCTCCTCGACTGCCCCGACCACTTCATTCTCGTCCACGAAGCTGCGCTGGCCGAGCACTTCGTCGACCAGCAGGCCGACGTTGCCGCCCTGCTGCTTCACGACCAGCACGCGCGAGCGCTCGTTGTGGGTGTTCTTCTCGCCCTCGACGAAGCCGCGCAGATCGATGACCGGCACCAGGTTGCCGCGCACGTTGGCGACGCCGAGCAGCCACGGCCGGGTACCCGGCACGAAGGTCAAGGTCGGGTAGGTCAGGATTTCGTTGACTTCGGCGATGCTGCTGACCATCAGCTTTCCGGCGACGCGGAAGGCGATGCCGCGCCACAAGCCGGGCGCGTCGATCTGTTCCGGCAAGCCGGCGACATGGGCCAGGCTGCGCTGCTCGTAGTCGAGCAGCATCTCGAATGGGCCCATCGGTGCTGCGGATTCGCTCATTCCTGCCCTACCCCTTGGTGATGCTGTCCAGACTCATCGCAACCCCCAGCGACGACCATCAGCCTTTCAAGTCGACATGGCGACGGATCGCACCCAGCAGTTCCTCGCGGGTGAAGGGCTTGGTGAGGTATTGCTCGGACCCGACGATGCGGCCGCGCGCCTTGTCGAACAGGCCGTCCTTCGAGGACAGCATGATCACCGGCACGTTCTTGAACATCTGGTTGTTCTTGATCAGCGCGCAGGTCTGATACCCGTCGAGGCGCGGCATCATGATGTCGACGAAGATGATCTGAGGCTGCTGGTCCGAGATCTTCGAGAGCGCCTCGAAGCCGTCGGTCGCGGTGACGACGTCGCAGCCTTCCTTCTTCAACAGCGTTTCGGCCGTGCGACGGATGGTCTTCGAGTCGTCGATGACCATCACCTTCAAACCGGCGAGGGAACCTTCTTTGCCTTGCTCGTCCATGCGACCCCCGGGAGTCTTTGGGTCCAACCTGATGCCTGTTCGCCGCATGTCGCGTGGCCCAGAAAGCGCACAACGACGGCCCCGAACGTGAATGAAAGCTGTTTAGCCAACGTAGAGAAACCTGTCAAGTAAAGACTCTAATGGCTTGTTGAAAAAGGGTATCATGCGCGAAACTGACACAGTTGCTCGCCTGCTTCGGAATCGCCGCGGCGCGCGCCCACTCCCCAGCGAAGTATTCCGCCCATGCGCAAGATCGGCGTGCTGATGGACCCGCCCGAGCGGATCCGCCCAGCCAAGGACTCCACCGTCGCGATGCTGCGTGCCGCCGCGCGACGCGGCCACGAGATCCTCGTCTGCGGGCCATCCGACCTCGTGCTCGCGCCCGGCCTGGCCTCGGCCTGGTTCCGGCCGATGACGGTGCACGCCGGCGACGCCCCGTGGTTCGGCACGGGCGAGGCGCGGCCGATGCGGCTCGACGAACTCGACGTGCTGCTGCTGCGCAAGGACCCGCCGGTCGACGCCGCCTTCCTGCATGACCAGCTCTGGGCCAGCCTGGCGCGCGGCCCGAAGCCGCTGCTGGTGAACGACCCGCAGGCGCTGCGCGACTGCAACGAGAAGCTGTTCGCCCTCGAGTTCCCGCAGTGCTGCCCGCCGACCCTGGTCGCACGCGATGCCGCCCGCCTGCGCGATTTCGTCGCCGAACACGATCAGGTCGTGCTGAAGCCGATCGACGGCATGGCCGGGCGGTCGATCTTCCGCAGCCGCCGCGGCGACCCCAATCTCAACGTCATCCTCGAGACCCTGACCGACAACGGCCGCCAGTTCGCCCTGGCGCAGCGCTTCATCCCGGAAATCAGTGCCGGCGACAAGCGCATCCTGCTGATCGACGGCGAACCGGTGCCGTTCTGCCTGGCGCGCATCCCCGGTGGCGACGACTTCCGCGGCAACCTCGCCCGCGGCGGCCGCGGCATCGCACAGCCCCTGAGCGAGCGCGACCGCTGGATCTGCGCCCAGGTCGGACCGGAACTGAAACGCCGCGGCCTGATCTTCGTGGGTCTGGACGTGATCGGCGACTGGCTGACCGAAATCAACGTGACCAGCCCGACCGGCATCGTGGACATCGACGCCCAGGCCGGCACCGACATCGGAGCGCTGCTGTTCGACGCCATCGAGAGCAAGCTCGCGTGAGCCAGCAACGCATCGGCCCCGAGGAGCGCCTGCGCGTCACGTTGCTGTTCTCGGCGATCCTGCACGCCATCGTCATCCTCGGCGTCACCTTCGACTACGAGGATCCGGCCGCCTATCTGCCCAGCCTGGACGTGATCCTGGTGCAGTCGGCCGCCGCCACGAAGCCCGACAAGGCCGACTTCCTCGCCAATGCCTCGCAACAGGGCGGCGGCGAGTCCGACGAGTCGAAGCGTCCGCGCCAGCCGGTGACCAGCCCGATCCCGAAGGCCACCGACGGCCTCGCGCCCGCGCCGCAACGCGCCAGCGCGCCCAAGCCGCAGAAGGCGACGCCGCAGCCGGTGCTGCGCGGCGCGGCGCAGGAATACCAGGTGCAGCGCGTCGACGAGGCCCGCCCGGAGACGCCCGAGGTGCCGCAGGTCAGCGGCCGCGAACTGATGGAGCACAGTCTGGAGATGGCCCGGCTGGCCGCGGAACTGGAACGCCAGACCGAAGCCTATGCGAAGCGTCCGAAACGCAAGTTCATTTCGGCCAGCACCAAGGAATACGCCTATGCCGCCTACATGCGCGCCTGGGTCGCGAAGATCGAACGCATCGGCAACCTGAACTACCCGGACGAGGCGCGGCGGCGCAGCCTGCACGGTGCCCTGGTCCTGACCGTCGCGGTGAAGCGCGACGGCACGGTCGAGCGCATCGACCTGATCCAGTCCTCCGGCTCGGACGTGCTCGACCAGGCCGCGATCCGCATCGTCGAGCTCGGCGCGCCGTTCTCGCCGCTGCCGCGGGGCGACGAGATCGTCGACGTGCTGCACATCACCCGCACCTGGCAATTCCTCGACGGCAGCGTCACCGGCAAATAGCCGGACCGGCATCCACTACAATCGCCGCATGTCGCCTCCCCACTACCTGTCCCGGCACCTGCTGATCGCGATGCCCACGCTCGACGACCCGAACTTCGCGCGCGGCGTGACCCTGATCTGCCAGCACAGCGAGGAAGGCGCGATGGGACTCACCGTCAATCGACCTTCGGACCTGCGCCTCGGCGACGTGATGCGCCAGCTCGGCGTCGATACCGTGCCGCCGGACGTGGCCGCGCGCAAGGTGCTGATCGGCGGCCCGGTACAGATGGAACGGGGCTTCGTGCTGCATGATTCCGCGGGCACGTGGGACGCCAGCCTCCCGCTCGGCGACGACCTGGTCGTGACCACCTCGAAGGACGTGCTCGAAGCCATCGCCGAGGGCCGTGGTCCGGCGCGTTATCTGGTCATGCTCGGCTACGCCGGGTGGACCGCAGGGCAACTCGAGCAGGAATTGCGCGACAACGCCTGGCTCACCGTCGCGCCGCGCGACCACGCCCTCTTCTTCGAGACGCCCCTGGAACAGCGCTGGGATGCCGCGGCGCGTCTGCTCGGCATCGACATCAGCCGCATGACCGGTGCCGCGGGCCATGCCTGAGGCCTCGGTGGTGCTCGGTTTCGACTACGGCCTGCGCCGCATCGGCGTCGCCGTGGGCCAGCGCATCACCGGCACCGCCAGCGCCATCGCGGTGTTGCGCAACGCCGACGGCGGACCCGACTGGCCGGCCTGCGACGCCCTGCTGAAGACCTGGCGGCCGCAGGCGCTCGTGGTCGGCTTGCCGCTCGGTCGCGACGGCCACGACCAGCCGATGACGCACGCCGCGCGCGCCTTCGCCGCGACGCTCGCGCAACGCTACGGTCTTCCGGTGCACCTGGCCGACGAACGCTTCACCTCGCGCGCCGCCGACGCCGAATTCGTCGCCGCGCGCCGGGC
>CALMWD010000170.1 GCA_937873105.1 uncultured Rhodanobacteraceae bacterium | reverse complement strand
CGCGCGAACTGGGCGGCGTCGGGCCGCAGCTCGAAGCGGCGCTGGCGCGTTGCGACGAGGAGCGGCAGCCGCAGCGCCTGGCCCATGCCCTGTTCCAACCCAAGCCGGGCATCGACCTGCGCGCCGACGTGGTCTGCGCCGCCGTCGACCATGGCGAGGTCGCCTTTGCCGTCGAATGGCACCGCAGCAACGACCTGCCCGAAGCCGAGCGCGCGGCGGCCTTGCCGAACGCGCTCGCCGCCACGCTCAAGGGCCTGGCCCACGAGGTCCGCAATCCGCTGGCCGGCTTGCGCGGGGCGGCGCAACTGCTGGCGCGCCGCATCCACGACGGCGACGCGCGCCGCTACATCGAGGTCATCGACGCCGAGACGCAACGCCTCGCCGAACTGGTCGAGCGCCTGCTCGATCCGCATCCGAGCCGGCCCTTCGCGGCGCTGAACATCCACGACGTGCTCGAACGCGTGCGCGCGCTGTCCGAGGCCGATGCCGGCTGGAGCGCACGCGTCACCCGCGACTACGACCCCAGCCTGCCGGAGCTGATGGGCGACCGCGATCGCCTGATCCAGGCGGTGCTGAATCTGGTCCGCAACGCGCTCGAAGCCGGCGCCAACGAGGTGCGCCTGCGTTCCCGCGCCGAACACGGCGTCGTGATCGGCGAGGCGACGCACAAGCTGGCATTGCGCGTCGACGTGATCGACGACGGCCGCGGCATTCCCGAAGCGCTGGCGCCGCGGGTCCTGCTGCCGCTGGTGTCGGGACGCGCCGAGGGCAGCGGGCTCGGCCTGGCGCTGGCCCAGGAGATCGCGCGCGAGCACGGCGGCGGCCTGAGTTTCACGAGCCGGCCCGGGCATACCGTGTTCACCCTGCTGCTGCCCTACGAGCGCGACTCGGGAGAGAATGGCGCATGAGCGAAATCTGGATCCTCGACGACGACCGTTCGGTGCGCTTCGTGCTCGCCGAATCGCTGCGCGACGCCGGCTACCGCGTACGCGACTTCGACAACGCCCGCGCCGCATTGAGCGTGCTGACGCACGCGTCGCCGGACGTGGTCTTCACCGACGTGCGCATGCCCGGCACCGACGGCTTCCAGTTCCTGGAATTGCTCAAGCGCAGCAAGCCCGACGTGCCGGTGATCGTGATGAGCGCCTACACCGACATCGCCAGCACCAGCGCGGCGTTCCGCGGCGGCGCCTTCGACTTCCTGCCCAAGCCCTTCGACCTCGATGCCGCGACGCGCCTGGCGCAGCGCGCGCTCGCCGGCGCTGCGGCGGTGCCGGACGTGACCGTCGGCGCCGAAGATCCGGTCGCCCTGCTCGGCGAGTCGCCGCCGATGCGCGAACTGTTCCGCGCCATCGGCCGCGTCGCGGCGACCCCTCTGAACGTGCTGATCACCGGCGAGACCGGCACCGGCAAGGAACTGGTCGCGCGTGCCCTGCACCAGCATTCGCTGCGTTCGCGCGGACCGTTCGTGGCGCTGAATACCGCAGCCATTCCGGCCGAGCTGCTGGAGTCGGAACTGTTCGGCCACGAAGCCGGCGCCTTCACCGGCGCGCACAAGCGCCACGTCGGCCGCTTCGAACAGGCGCAGGGCGGCACCCTGTTCCTCGACGAGATCGGCGACATGCCGATCGCCTTGCAGACGCGGTTGTTGCGCGTGCTCGCCGAGGGCGAGTTCTATCGCGTCGGCGGGCGCGAACTGATCCGCGTCGACGTGCGCGTGATCGCGGCCACGCACCAGGACCTCGAACAACGCGTGGCCCGCGGCGAATTCCGCGCCGACCTGCTGCATCGCCTCGACGTCGTGCGCCTGGAGCTGCCGCCGCTGCGCGCGCGCCGCGACGACATCCCGTTGCTGGCGCAAAGCTTCCTCGATCGCGCCGTGCGCGAGGCGCGGGTCGAGGCCAAGCGCTTCAGCGCCGAGGCGATGGCGCGTCTGAAAGCCCACGACTGGCCGGGCAACGTGCGCCAGCTCGAAAACCTCTGCCGGCGCCTGGCCGTGGTCACGCCGGGGCGCGAGATCGGCCTGCACGAGCTGCCGGCCTTCCTGACCGATCCGCAGATCGCGGCCGCGGGCATCGCGGCCGGGCGCCAGGCCCCACCGGACCTCGCGGCCGACGCCGTCGCGCCGGTCGAGTGGACCGAAGCCCTGCGCCTGGCCATCCAGCGCGCGATGCGTCAGGGCAAGCCCGGCGTGTTCGACGAGGCGCGCGAGCGCTTCGACAAGACCCTGCTCGAAGCCGCGCTCGAGCTCACCCGCGGCCATCGCGTCGATGCCGCGAAATTGCTCGGCATCGGCCGCAACACCATCACCCGCAAGCTCGGCAGTTCGCGCAACCGGCGCACCTGACACGCGATTCACGGCGGCAGCCGCGCCACGATGCGATGCCCGTGGCGGTCGGCCGGCGGCGCCATGTGGCCGGATTGACGCGCGATCAGGGTGTCGAACGCGGCGGCACGATCGTGCGCGCGATGTCCTTGTTGCAAGTGCAGCGGTTCTCTCAGGAGATGTAAACCGTACACCGCGGCATCGCGTCCGATCGTCCAGTTCAACGACAGGAGTACGGCATGGGCGATTCGAATCAGGCAATGTTGCGTTCGGTGTGGATGGGTACGGCATTCGGCACGTCGGCGCTCGTGCTCTATTTGGCGCGCAGTTTCCTGCCGCTACCCGACCGTCTGGCGACCTATTGCTATCTGTTGTTCGGCCCTTGCCTCGTGCTGGCGTTCTTCGGCTGGTGGCCCTTCATGGAACGCGCCGGGGCGATCCTCCGCGCGCGCGTCGCGACCGTGTTCGGAATCATCGCCGGTGCCACGAACATGATGTTTGCGGTCGTGCAGATGAACAATCTCTACTACTTGCGGCTGAAGATCGCCGCCGCCGAAAGCGAGGCGTTGGCAGGCGAGTGGAAGCGCATCCTCGTTGGCGTCTTGACGGTACAGAACGGCCTGAACTTCACGATGGACTTCTTCCTTGACGTGGCCGCGTTCTGTTACGCCTCGATCCTGTGGCGAGAGGGCGCGCTTGGACGTGCGCTCGCCCTGCTGTCGGTGCTGTTGGTCGGACCGCACTTCTTCATGAAGCTTGGAACATTCCCGGAGCCGCCGGCGGAAGCCGGCCTGTTCGATGGCGGGCCGCTCGTCGGCGTGTGGTTCCTGTTGACGACGCTCTATGTGTCCCGCTGGTGCTGGCAGCAGCGGCGCGCCACATCGTGACGCGCCGCTGCGTCCCCGTCTTCAGGCCGACACCGCCAGGCTTTCGCGGTGGTAGATGCGCGCGGTGATCGCCGCGGCGACGCTGGCGATGGCCAGGCCGCTGCCGATCAGCACCGCCCACTCGACCGGCGCGATGCCTTCGGCGCGGACCAGGCGCATGATCGCCTGGTGTTGCGCGAGCAGCGGCACCGCGAACATCCACAGCTGCGCCTTGACCGGCACCACCATCATGATCATCGACGGGATCGCCGGAATGATCGTGAACAGGCCGAGCCAGCTCTGCGCTTCGCGGTAGCTCTTCGCGTTCGCCGCGATCAGTGTCTGCAGCGACGAGGCCAGCAGCACCACCGGCGCCAGCGCCAGCAGCAGTTGCAGGAACACCGACGGACCGAGGTTGAACTTCAGGCCGAGCTTGGTCAGCGGCAATTGCGGCAGCATCACCGCGAACGCGACCAGGGTCAGGAACAGCGAGGCGATCGCGAAGGCCGAGGTCGCGCTGAGCTTGCCGAGCATGATCCGGCCGCGCGCCACCGGCGTCGCCAGCAGCGGTTCCAGCGACTGGCGCTCGCGTTCGCCGGCGGTCGTGTCGATCGCC
>CALMWD010000169.1 GCA_937873105.1 uncultured Rhodanobacteraceae bacterium | reverse complement strand
TGCTGCGCAACCTCGGTCGTGCCGAACTCGAACTCGGCGACGCCGCGGCCGCGCGCCAGGCGATGCGGGAAGCGGCCCGGGTCGCGGCGCCGCTCGACGATCCCAAGCTCAGTTCCGAGCTGGACCTGGAACTGGCGCGCATCGCCCGCGACAGCGGCGATCCGGCCGAACAGCGCGCCGCCGGCGAACGCGTGCTGGCACTGGCGCAACGCTTCGGCAACGCCCAGATCGAAGCCCTGGGCCACGAGGTGCTGGGCCTCGCGGCGCGCGCCGAGGGCGATCTGGCCCGCGCCGAAGCGGCGATGGCGCTGGCGACCGACGGTTTCCAGCGCCTCGGCATGAAGACCGAGGAACGGCGCGCGTTGCGCGAGCTGCTGCGCATCCGCCTGCAGCGCCAGCCGGACCGCCGCGACGCCGCACCGCTGATGATCCGGCTGATGGACCTCGACGAGGCCATGGACCGCCGCGACCGCGCCCTCGCCGGCGACGACTTCGACGCGCGCCTGCGTTATGCCCAGCAGGAGTTCGAACTGCAGCGCCTGGCCAAGGAATCCGAACTCGCCGCCGAACGCGAGAACAGCCTGAGCGCGAGCAACCGCCTGCGGGCGCTGGCCTTCGCGATCGCGGTCGGCGTGCTCTGCGTCATCGGTGCCTTCCTGTTCCTGCAGCGGCGCACCACTGCGCGCCTGGCCGCCAGCAATGCGCGGCTGCGCCAGGCCGAAGCGCAGCTGGAGCGCGAGGCGCGCTTCGATGCGCTCACCGGACTCGCCAATCGCCGCGAGTTCGAACGGCGCCTGCAGGACGCCCTGGCCGCGGCGCAGCGCGAAGGTCACCGTCTCGCCCTGCTCTTCCTCGACATCGATCGCCTCAAGCAGGTCAACGACACCCATGGCCATGCCGCCGGCGATGCGCTGATCCGCGGTTTCGCCGAGCGCCTGACGCGCTGCGTCGGCAGCGACAGCGTGCTGGCCCGGGTCGGCGGCGATGAGTTCGTCGTGCTGCTCTCGCCGGCCGACACGGTCGCGGCCGAAGCCCTGGCCGAACGCATCTGCCGGACCATGGCCGAACCGCTGGCGGTCGACGGCCAGACGCTGACGCCAGGCACCAGCATCGGCGTCGCCCTGTCGACGCCGGAGCACGACGCCGACCGCCTGCTGCGCGCCGCCGACCACGCCCTGTACGCGGCCAAGGCGGCGGGGCGCAACACCTGGCGCAGCGCCCAGGGCGACTGAAGCCGACGCAGTCGCGGCCGTGGTGGCAGAATGAGGGCCCGAGACCGGACCGGGTTCGATCCATGCACGCGACTTCGCCGCGACCGCGCCGCCGCTTCGCCTGGCCGATAGGGACGGGCATCTGGCTCGTGCTGGTCGGCGGCCTCGCCATGGCCGTGGTCTCGGAAGCCGAACGCCACCCGCTCGAAGCCGAAGCCCTGTCGCAGCCGGAAGCGGTGCTGGCCAAGCTGCCGCCCCTGCTCGCCGACGCGCAGTTGCGCGGCGCAAAACGCGAACTCGCCCTGCTCGAACTCGCGCGGGCCAATGCCTGCCGCGTGGTCGCGAACTGGGACTGCCAGCGCGACGCCGGTCGCGCCGCGCAGATGGCTGCGGACGAAGCCGGGGAACCGTTCCTGGCGATCCGTGCCCTGATCGCCGAAAGCCGCGGCCTGATGGCCAAGCAGCAGTACAGCCCCGGCAGCCAGTTGCTGGCCGAGGCCGAACGGCGCCTGCGGCGCACGCCCTCGCCGGTGCTGATGGCCGACGTGCAGCTCGGCTATTCCTCGATGAGCAATGCGCTCGGCCGCCACGAACTGGCCCGCACCTATGCCGACCGCGGCGTGCAGGCGCTGGGCTCGGTGGCAGAGCCGCTGGTGCGCGCGCGCCTGCTGCGCAACCGCGGTCGCGCCGAGGCCCAGCTCGGCCGCGTCGAGGAGGCGCTGGCGTCGCTGAACGAGGCGATCCGCGTCGCCGCCGCCGTCGACGACCCGAAGCTGAGCGCCGAACTCGATCTGGAACTGGCACGCATCGCCCGCGACCAGGGCGACGTCGCCACCAAGCGCGCCAGCGCCGAACGGGTGCTCGCCCTCGCCGACCAATTCGGCCATCCGCAGCTGCGCGCACTCGGCAACGAAGTGCTGGGACAGATCGCGCGCGACCGCAACGACCTGGTCGCGGCCGAACGCGCCTTCCAGGTGGCGGTCGACCAGTTCCGCGCCGCCGGACTCGATGCCGAGGAACGGCGCGTGCTGCGCGAACTGATCCGGATCCGGCTGACGCTGCGGCCGGAACGCGGCGACCTCGGCGCGCAGACGCGGCGCCTGCTCGAACTCGACGAAGTCGTCGACGCTCGCGACCGCGCCCTGGTCGGCGAGGACATGGACGCGCGCCTGCGTTACGCCGAACAGCAGTTCGAGCTGCAACGCCTGGCCAAGGAGGGCGAACTCGCCGCCGAACGCGAAAAGACCCTGGCCGCCAGCAACCGGCTGCGGCTGATGCTGATCGCCGCCGGCGTGCTCGGCCTCTGCGTGGTCGCCGGCTTCCTGTACCAGCAGCGCCGCGCCAATGCGCGCCTGCAACGCAGCGAGGCGGCGCTGGCCACCAGCCAGCAGCGCCTGCGCGCCATCACCGACAGCATCCCGGCGATCATCTCGCACGTCGACCGCGACCAGCGCTACACCTTCTCCAACGCCTTCATGCACCGGCTGTTCGGCAGCCACGAGGCCGACATCGTCGGGCGCACGGTGCGCGAGGTCCGCGGCGACCGGATCTACGCCACCCTGGAACCGCACCTGCGCCGCGCCCTGGGCGGCGACACCGTCAGCTTCGAAGGCCAGGCCGAGCTCGGCGGCCGCCAGTACCACTACCAGACCAGCTACATCCCCGAACGCGACGCGAGCGGCGCCGTCTGCGGCGTGTTCGCGCTGACCTTCGACATCACCCGGCTCAAGCTTGCCGAAGCGCAGCTGGAACGCGAGGCGCGCTTCGACGCGCTGACCGGCGTCGCCAACCGCCGCCATTTCGAGGAACGCCTGGCGCTGGCGGTGGCGCGCGGGCGGCACCAGCCGGTGGCGCTGGCCGTGCTCTACCTCGACATCGATTTCCTGAAGCCGATCAACGACCGCCGCGGCCATGCCGCCGGCGACGCGGTGATCCGCGCCTTCGCCGAACGCGTCGGGCGTTGCGTGCGCGAATCCGACCTGGTCGCGCGCATCGGCGGCGACGAATTCGTGGTGCTGAGCGAGCACCTGACCGCGGAGGAGGCGAGTTCCGCCGCCGAACGCACCGCGCGCGAGGTGATCGCGGTGATGGCCGAACCGGTGCTGTTCGGCGAAACGGCCCTGCATACCGGCGTCAGCATCGGCATCGCGGTGACGCAGTCGGCGCAGCAGGCCGACGCCCTGATCGCCGAGGCCGATCGCGCGCTGTACGCCGCCAAGGCCGCCGGCCGCAACACCTGGCGCCGCGCCGGCGCGCATTGAGTTCACTCTCTCCCCTGCCCCTCTCCCATCCAGGGAGAGGGGGAACGCCCTCAACGCGCGCGCGTCGAGTCGAGGTAACGGAAGAACTCGGAATCGGCGTCGAGCACCAGGGTGGTGTTCTCGCCCATCGCCCGGTAGCTGTCGAGGGTGCGCAGGAAGGCGAAGAACTCCGGGTCGGCGCCGTAGCTGTCGCCGTAGATCTTGGTCGCCTCGGCGTCGGCCTTGCCGCGGATCTCGGCGGCCTTGCGCTCGGCTTCGGAACGGATCTGGCGCAGTTCGCGTTCCATCTGGCCGAGGATCTCGCTGCTCTTGCCCTGGCCTTCGGAACGGAAGCGCTCGGCGATGCTCTGGCGCTCCGAGATCATGCGCGTCTCGACCTGGCGGCTGACGCTGTCGATGTAGTTGATGCGCTTCAGGCGCACGTCGACGAGCTCGATGCCGAGTTCCGGCACCAGCTTCGAGGCCGCCGCCATCATTTCCTTCTCGAGCGTCGCCCGGCCCTTCTTGGGCTTGTTGAGGTCCACCTGCTCCAGGGCCGCGCCTTCCTCGGCCAGCACCTTGGCGTCCACGGCCCAGTCCTTGGAGCGGATGATCTCCTCCAGCGTGGTGCCGGAGATGATGTCGCGCGAGACCGAATCGAGCAGGTCGTCGAGGCGGGTCTTGGCGCCGGCCTCGTCGCGCACCGAGCGCAGGAACTTGAGCGGGTCGACGATGCGCCAGCGCGCCGTGGTGTCGACCACGACGAACTCGCGGCCCAGCGTCGGGATCTGGGTGACGTCGCCGTCCCAGCTCAGGATGCGCTTGTCGAAGCGGCGCACGTCCTGGATGAAGGGCAGCTTCCAGTGCAGGCCCGGGGTGTTGACGATCTCGCCGACCGGCTCGCCGAACTGCACCAGGATGGCCTGCTCGGCCTGGTCGATGACATAGGTGGACTGCAACACGCCGAGCGCGACCAGCACGCCGATGATCAATGCGAAGGTCGACTTCATTGCGGCTGCTCCTGGTTCAGGGCGCGCGGCTTGCGCAGGTCGAAATACGGCAGCGGCGCGGTCTTGCCGTCCTTCACCACCATCACCGTGCCGACGTTCGGCAGCACGTTGCGGATGGTCTCGATGTACATGCGCGCACGCGTCACCGCCGGCGCGCTGCGGTACTCGGAGAGGATGGCGCGGAAGGCGGCGGTTTCGCCCAGCGCCTGGTTCACGCGTTCGGTGGCGTAACCCTCGGCTTCGGCGATCAGGCGGTTGGCCTCGCCGCTGGCCTTCGGGATTTCCTGGTTCAGGCGCTTGGTCGCCTCGTTGATCATGCGCTCGCGTTCCTGGCGCGCCTCGTTGACCTCGTTGAAGGCCGGCTGCACGGCGCGCGGCGGCACCACGTCCTGCAACTGGACGGTGACGATGTGGATGCCGTTGTCGTACTGCTTCATCGCCTCCTGGATCTCGCGCTCGGCCAGCTCGCCGATCTCGACGCGCGCCGTGGTCAGCACGTCGCTGCCGAGGCGGTTGCCGACGACGCGGCGCATCACCGACTCGCTGATGTCGCGCAGCGTGCGGTTCGGGTCGCGCATGCCGTAGAGATACTTCATCGGGTCGCTGATGCGGTACTGCACGACCCATTCGACATCGATGATGTTGAGATCGCCCGAGAGCATCAGCGATTCGTCCGGGAAGTCCTCGGGCGCGTATTCGCTGCGCTCGCCGTCGGTGGCGATGGTGCGGAAGCCGAACTCCTGCTTGAGCACGCGCTCGGTCGCGACGAACTCGACGGTGTCGATGCCGAACGGCGCCTTGAAATGCAGGCCCGGGTCGGCAGTCTTGATCACCGCGCCGAAGCGCTTCACGACCGCGCGTTCCTCGGGCTGCACCGTGTAGTAGGAACTGGCGACCAGCCACAGCACCACGAGCGCGGCGACGATGAAGCCGATCAGCCCGCCCGGCAGCTTGGCGCCGCCCCCGCGCGGCGGGTAGGCCGAACCGCCGCCGCCACCTCCGCCGCCCTTGCCCTTGCGCGGCCCGAACTGCAACAGCTCGGCCAAACGATCCGCTGGTGTGCCCATCGCCCACTCCTCGATTGCGAGTCGCGAGCATAACGAAATGTGACGGCGGCCATCCGCCCGATCGCGTCGGATCAGCCCGCTTCGATCAGGACTTCGTCGGTGCGCAACCAGCCCGACAGGCAGTGGCCACGGTAGGGCTGTGGCCGATCGACCGGCGCGGTGACGTCGCAGTAGTCCTTCTTCGTCTTGCGTTCCGGCTTGACGACGACCCCGAACCATTCGCCGTCGGTCGAGATTTCGCACAGATGCACGGTATCGCCGTGGCCGATCGTCGCGACCGCAGCCGCGGCGGCACTGCCGCGTTCGCGCAGCAGGCCCGGCGACGAACCCGACAGCCGCGCGATGCCGGTGCAGGCATAGGCGCGCGGACCTCGCACGCCGATCTGGACCGGAATGCGGCCGCGGGCGAGCAGGTCGGCCGGCTGCGCGCGATTGAGGCGATTGCCGCCCGGCGCC
>CALMWD010000168.1 GCA_937873105.1 uncultured Rhodanobacteraceae bacterium | reverse complement strand
GCCCTTCGTCTACCTGGTCGCGCGGGCGCAGCCGGAGCGCTGGGCGCTGATGACGACCCTGCCGGATCGCGCCATCGCCCTGCGCCAGCGCAACGGCCAGACCTGGCAGCCGCGCAATGCCGACAACCTCGAACACGGCGACGTCGCCCTGATCGATGCGCTGGCGCGTTCCTACAACCTCGCCACCGTGCATCTCGGCCTCGACATCGGCGTGCAGAAGGTCGAGCGGCTGATGGAGGCGCTGATCCCGGGCGCCGACGTGTCGCCGCATCCGTCGCTGCTGCTCGGCGCGACCGAACTGACGCCGCTGCAGGTCGCCCAGGCCTACCAGTACCTCGCCGCCGACGGACATCTGCTGCCGCTGTCCTCGGTGACCGCGGTGATCGACCGCAATGGCCGCGCCATCGCCCGTTACCGTGCCCCGCAACGCGCCGGCGAACTGGTCGAGGCGGCGCGCCTCGTCAGCTATGCGATGCAGGAAGGCACGCGCAGCGGCACCGGCACGGCCCTGGTCGGCCTCGGCCTCGGGCATCTCGACATCGCCGGCAAGACCGGCACCTCCGACGACCAGCGCGACTCCTGGTACGCGGGCTTCACCGGCGGCCATCTCGCCGTGGCCTGGCTCGGCCGCGACGACAACAAGAAGACCGGCTTCTACGGCTCGACCGGCGCGATGCGCTTGTGGGCCGGCCTGTTCGAGCGCTTGCCGAGCGAGCCGCTGCAACTCGATCTCGGGCACAATCCGGTGGTGCGCTGGATCGACCCGCAGACGCAGCGCGCGACCAGCGCCGAATGCGAGGGCGCGCGGGCGCTGCCTTTCATCCGCGGCTTCGAGCCGACCGACTACATGGACTGCGATCGCTGGACGATCGACGACTGGTTCCGCAAGCGCGTGTTCGGTCGCGGCCCGCCGCCGGTCGATGGACAATGGAACGACGACGATGAGCTCTGAACTCCGCCTGTGGATATCGACGGCCGCTGCGCTGCTGCTCGCGGCCTGCGCCGCCGCGCCGCCGCCGAAGCCGGTCGCGAAGGCGCCGGAACCGCCGCCGCGCGACTGGGTCGCCGAGATCCGCGCCGAGGCCGCCAAGCTGCCCTCGCACATCGAGGTCCTCCCGCTGCAGGAGGCCACGGTCGAGGACCTGCGCCAGAAGGCGCGCGCGGCCGAGTCGGCGAAGCAGTTCGAGCAGGCCGACGCGACCCTCGACGCCGCGCTCGCGATCACGCCCGAGGATCCGGCGCTGTGGCAATGGCGCGCCGAGATCGCGCTCGCCGAACGCCGCTTCGAGGATGCGGTCGCGCATGCGCAGAAGTCCGCGGCGATCGGCCCCAAGCTCGGCGACCTGTGCGTGCGCAACTGGCTGACCGTGGCCGCGGCACGCCACGAGGCGAACGACGCCGCCGGCGAGGCCGATGCGCGCGCCAAGGCGCGCGCCTGCCCGGTGCCGGCGCCGATCCGGATGTGAGATGAGTTCGCGCGCCGCCCTGGCCCTGCAGGAGCACGGCGCGCTGGCCGTGGCGATCGAGGGCTTCACGCCCCGCCTCGTGCAGCAGGAAATGGCCGCGGCGATCGAGGAAACCATCCGCGACGGCGGCGAGCTCGTGGTCGAGGCCGGCACCGGCACCGGCAAGACCTTCGCCTATCTCGTGCCGGCCCTGCAAAGCGGCCAGCGCGTGATCATCTCGACCGGCACCAAGGCCCTGCAGGACCAGTTGTTCCATCGCGACCTGCCGCGCGTGCATCGCGCCCTCGGCATCCCGGCGAAATCCGCCCTGCTCAAGGGCCGCGCCAACTACGTCTGCTGGTACCGGCTCGACAAGGCCAAGCGCGAGGGCCAGTTCCCGAACCGGGCCATGGTCGCGGAGCTGAACCTGGTGCTCGACTTCGCCGCGCGCACCGGCAGCGGCGATCTCGGCGAATGCGAGTCGCTCGGCGAGGACGCGGCGATCCTGCCGCGCGTCACCTCGACCAGCGAGAACTGCCTCGGCTCGGAATGCGCGTTCTACAACGACTGCTTCGTCGTCAAGGCGCGACGCGCGGCCCAGGAAGCCGACGTGGTCGTCGTCAACCACCACCTGCTGTTCGCCGATCTCGCCATCAAGCGCGAAGGTTTCGGCGAAATCCTGCCCGGCGCCCATCTCTTCATCGTCGACGAAGCGCACCAGCTTCCCGACCTCGCCGGCCAGTTCTTCGGCGATTCGCTGTCGACGCGGCAACTCGCCGACCTGGCCCAGGATGCCTTGCGCGAGGCCGGCGATGTGGCAGGCGCGCGTTCAGCCCTGGTGCGGGTGGCGCCCGCGGTCGAAGACCAGATCAAGAAGCTGCGCCTGGCCTTGCACGGCCAGGCCGCGCGCGGCGCCTGGCCGCCGATCCGCGACCAGGCGGACGTGCGCGAGGCGATCGACCGGGTCGCGCATGCGCTCGACGAACTCGCCGCGGCGCTGGATCTGCTCGCCGAGGCCAGCGAGGGCCTGGCGGCCTGCGCCGAACGTGCCGGTGCCTTCGCGCAGCAGCTGTCGATCTGGCGCGATCCCGAGCCCGACGGCCACGTGCTCTGGTACGAGACGAGCGAACGCCACCTGACCGTGACCGCGACCCCGCTGGACGCATCCGGGCCGCTGCGCGAATTCCGCGAGCGACTGAAGGCGGCCTGGGTATTCACCTCGGCGACGCTGGCCGTGGCCGGTAAGTTCGGCCACTACCTCGGCCAGATGGGACTGCGCGAACCGCGCACCCTGCTGCTGCCGAGTCCGTTCGACTACGCGCATCAGGGCCTGATGTACCTGCCCAAGGGGTTGCCGGCGCCGAACTCGCCCGAACACACGCGGGCGCTGGTGAACCTCGTGATGCCGGTGCTGGAGGCCTCGAACGGTCGCGCCTTCCTGCTGTTCACCACGCATCGCGCGCTGAAGCAGGCGGCGGAACTGCTGGCGCATTCGCGTTTCCCGCTGTTCGTGCAGGGCACGGCGCCGCGCTCCGCCCTGCTCGAGGCCTTCCGCGCGTCCGGCAACGGCGTGCTGCTCGGCGCCGCGAGTTTCTGGGAGGGCGTGGATGTGCGCGGCGATGCCCTGAGCGTGGTCGTCATCGACAAGCTGCCGTTCGCGCCGCCGGACGACCCGGTACTCGACGCGCGCATCCGCACCTTGCGCGAGCAGGGCGGCAATCCGTTCGCGCAATTGCAGATCCCGCAGGCCGCGATCGCGTTGAAGCAAGGCGCCGGCCGCCTGATCCGCGACATCCACGACCGCGGCGTGCTGATGTTCGGCGATCCGCGCCTGGTCACCCAGGGCTACGGCCGCATCTTCGTCGACAGCCTGCCGCCGATGCCGCGCACGCGCGAGCTCTCCGAAGTGCAGGCGTTCTTCACGGCGGCGGATGCGGCGGACTGAGCGGGGATCGTCGCCGCGCGCAGGGTGCCGGATCAGGGCACCACGGGAATGGCGCCGACCTCGAGCGCCTGATCGCCGACGCTGAGCGCGATGCGTGCCTGGTCGGACGATCCGAGCACGTGGCCGGGCACGGGCGCCGTGGCCAGGTCGTCGACCACGGTCGTGACCAGCGCCTGTCCGTTCAGCGTGAGGCGCGCGTCCTTCGGCACGCATTCGGCGCGGACCCACAATCCGTCGCGCGTCGTCGCATCGGGCGAAGACGGGCGTTGCAGCCGGTCCGGTCCGAATCCGACCACCGCACAGAACGGGCCGGCGCCCAGGCCGAGCCAGCCGCCGAGGCGTGCCGCCTGCGGACGGACCACGAATTCGCCGACCTGTTGCCGCCGGCTGCCCGCCGGATCGTTGACGTGCACCGGCCAACGGCCGGGCGCCTGCACCAGCCGCTCGTAGGCCAGCTCGGGCAGGTTGGCGATCACGACGCGATCATGACGATCGAGGATGCGCAGTCGTTCGTCGCCGATGCTGAGGTAGTAGCCGCGCTGGGGCGGCGTCGCGAATCGGAACCACAGGGACGGCGGCGACGCATCGCTGCCCTGTTCCGCCGAGCGCGGGCTCCAGTCTTCCAGGGCGACGAATTCCGCGTCGAGGGTGGCGGCGTGGCGGGCCGACGGCGCTTCCCGCAGCTGCGCCGCCACCAGTTGTCGATGCCAGTCGTCCGCGCCTGCGGGCAGCGCATCGGCCTCGCGGGCGCGGCGCAGCGTCTCGACCTGGGCGAACACGCCGTCGTCGCCGATGCCGGCGCGCGCGAGCAGCCAGCCGGCGAGGTCCGCCGCCGAAAGATCGGTCCGTTCCGCCGCGCCGCCGCGATTGTCGATCAGCAGCCAGGGCGTCGGCTGGAACACCGGGTAACGGCCATCGTCGAACGGCCAGCGCGCGAACACGCCGTCCAGGCCGGGCAAATGGTCGCCGTAGAACAGCAGCAGGGTCGGCCGCTCGCGCTGCAACACCCAGTCGGCCAGTTCGCCCAGCGCAGCGTCGGCGTTGCGCGTGTGGTGCAGGAACTGCCGCAGCGCGAGCGCGTCGGCCTCGGGCAGAGGCGGGCCCTCGGGCAGCGGCGGCAGCTGGTCCGCCGGGATCGCGCGGCCGCGGTTCCAGGGGCCGTGGTTCTCCACGCTCACGGCAAAGACGAAGCGTGGCGCGTCGCTGT
>CALMWD010000167.1 GCA_937873105.1 uncultured Rhodanobacteraceae bacterium | reverse complement strand
GCCTGTGAGGGCGAATACCCCACGCTGGAGCAGATGGCCGAGATCGAACACGTGAAGCATCTGCTGCACGGTCCGTTCGGCGATCGCGTGGTGCTGATCGTCACCTTCGCGCTGACCGTCGTCGCCGACCTGACCATCGCCATCGAGGTCGGCGTCGTGCTCGCCGCCTTCCTGTTCATGCACCGCATGAGCGAGGTCGTCGAGATCGAGTCCGGCCGCAAGCTGGTCGAAGACGACGAGGCGGACATCACCGCGCGCGCGCAACCCGAGCAGCGCGATCGCCTGCCCGCGGGCGTGGAAGCCTTCCAGATCTCGGGACCGCTGTTCTTCGCGGTCGCGAACCGGCTCGACGACGTGCTCGACCAGTTCGCGGCACGCCCGACGCTGTTCATCCTGCGCCTGCGCCGCGTGCCGATGATCGATGCCTCGGGCGCGCAGGCCATCCGGCAGTTCCTGGATCGCGCCGACCGGCTCGGCATCAAGGTGTTCTTCTCCGGCCTGCAGCCGCAGCCGCACCAGGTGCTGATGTCGATGCACGTGCTCGAGCATCCGAACCTGCTGATGCTGGCCGAGAACTTCGACATCGCCGTCGAGACCGCCCGGGATTTCCTGGCGCAGCTGGAACAGCGAATCGGGCCATGAATGGCCCTCCCACAGGAAAGACAGCCTGCTGTTTGTGGGAGGGCAACCTTGTGGCCCGATTCGGTCCTCAGCCGCGCGAACCCGCCTGCACCAGTTGCGCCAGGCGACGCACCGCGACGGAGACCGTCGGATAGTCCATGTTCACCTGCGAACGCATGTCGGCGAACATCGCCAGCGTGAACTTCAGCGGCGCGTCGTCGCGCTTGATCCAGGCGTCGACCAGGGCCACGCCGTCGGCCTTGCCGTCGCCGCGCTCCAGCACCTGCGCCGCGAGCGCGCGCTGCTGCGCGTACAACTCGTCGCGCGAGACGCCGCGGGCATGGGCGTGCCAACGGCCTTCGACCGGCAGTTCGTCGATCTTCTGCATCAGCCACTTCAGGTGCAGTGCCTCGCCGAGGTTGAAATAGACCCGGGCCACCTGCTTCAGCGGCAGCTTGCGCTCGAGCGCGACCTCGACGACGTCGAGGCCGGAGGCCAGGGCCGGCAGGCCGGACAGACGCTCCGCCAGCGATGCGTCGAAGCCGTCCTTGATCCAGCGATCGCGCGCCTGACGGGCGATCTGGCGATCGGTGTCCGCGAACACGTCGGACAGCCCGTCGCGCAGCTCCTTGAAGCCGGCGCCGTAACGCGCCACCGCACCGGCGATGTCCAGTCGCTCGCCCGGCAGGTTCAGCAGCCAGCGCGTGAGGTTGCGGATCAGGTGCCAGACCACCAGCATCGCGTCGATCTGGGCATCGCCGTGGACCTTGCCGTCCAGCGCCTCGATTCCCGCCCACAGGCTGCGCGCATCGAGCAGTTCGCGCGCGATCGCGTAGGCCTTGGCGATCTGAGCCGGAGTTTCGCCGGTGTCTTCCTGCATGCGCATGACGAAGGTCGCGCCCATGCGGTTGACGATCGAGTTGGTCACCGCGGTGGCGATGATCTCGCGCTTCAGGCGATGCCCCTGCATCTCGCCCGCGTAACGTTCCTGCAGCGGCTTCGGGAAATAGCGCACCAGTTCGGCCGAGAGGAACGGATCTTCCGGCACGTCCGAGTCGAGCAGTTCGTTGAACAGCACGATCTTCGAGTACGACAGCAGCACCGACAGTTCCGGGCGGGTCAGGCCGAGGCCGCGCGCCTTGCGCTCGATGAACTCGGCGTCGCTCGGCAGGAACTCGAGCTGGCGGTCGAGCAGGCCCTTCGATTCCAGGGTGCGGATGAAGTGCTGCTTCGAACCGAGGCGGGCCACGCTCATGCGTTCCATCAGGCTGATCGCCTGGTTCTGCAGGTAGTTGTCGCGCAGCACCAGTCCGCCGACCTCGTCGGTCATTTCGGCCAGCAGGGCGTTGCGCGCCTCGACCGTCAGGCTGCCGCGGGCGACGACCTCGTTGAGCAGGATCTTGATGTTGACCTCGTGGTCCGAGGTATCGACGCCGGCCGAATTGTCGATGAAGTCGGTGTTCAGCAGCACGCCGCCCAACGCGGCCTCGATGCGGCCACGCTGGGTCATGCCGAGGTTGCCGCCCTCGCCCACGATCTTCGCGCGCAGGTCGCGGCCGTTGATGCGGATCGGGTTGTTGGCGCGATCGCCGCAGTCGGCATGCGTTTCCGCCGAGGACTTCACGTAGGTGCCGATGCCGCCGTTCCACAGCAGGTCCACCGGCGCCTTGAGGATCGCCGTCATCAGCTCGTTCGGCGTCATCGACTCGACGTCGTCGGCGAGACCGAGCACGGCGCGCACCTGGGCCGAGATCGCGATGGTCTTGGCCGAGCGCGGGAACACGCCGCCGCCGGCCGAGATCAGCGCCTTGTCGTAATCGTCCCAGCTCGAACGCGGCAGCTTGAACAGGCGGCTGCGCTCCTTGAACGAGACCGCGGCATCGGGGCTGGGGTCGAGGAAGATGTGGCGATGGTCGAAGGCCGCCACCAGGCGGATGTGCTCGGACAGCAGCATGCCGTTGCCGAACACGTCGCCGGACATGTCGCCGACGCCGACGCAGGTGAAGGGGCTGGTCTGGATGTCGCGGTCCATCTCGCGAAAACGACGCTTGACCGCCTCCCAGGCGCCGCGCGCGGTGATGCCCATGCCCTTGTGGTCGT
>CALMWD010000166.1 GCA_937873105.1 uncultured Rhodanobacteraceae bacterium | reverse complement strand
GAGCGACTTCTCGAGCTGGCGCAGCACCTGGCGCTTGTGCTCCTCGTCGGTCATGTCGATGAAGTCGATGATGATGATGCCGCCGAGGTTGCGCAGGCGCAGTTGCCGCGCGACCGCCTGCGCCGCTTCGAGATTGGTGCGGTACACCGTCTCCTCGAGGTTGCGGGTGCCGAGGAAGGCGCCGGTGTTCACGTCGACCGTGGTCATGGCCTCGGTCTGGTCGACGATCAGGTAGCCGCCGGACTTCAGCGGCACCTCCTTCTTCAGGGCGCGCTGGATCTCGTCCTCGACCCCGTACAGGTCGAAGATCGGACGCTCGCCCGGATAGTGCTCGACGCGCTCGGCCCAGGCCGGCATGAACTGGCGCACGAACTTCATCAGCCGCTCGAAGGTCTCGCGCGAATCGACGCGCACCTTCACGATGTTGTGGCGCATGTGGTCGCGCACCGAGCGCAGCGGCAGGCTCAGGTCCTCGTAGACGCAATCGCCGATCTTCGCGTTCGCGAAGCGCGCGCTGACCGCACGCCAGACCTTGGCGAGGTAGGTGATGTCGTCCTTCAGCGCTTCCTCGCCGACGCCGTCGGCATTGGTGCGCACGATGTAGCCGTGCTCGCGTTCCGGCGCCAGCGCCAGCATCACGTCGCGCAGGCGCCCGCGTTCGATCTCGTCCTCGATGCGCGCCGACACCCCGATCTGCTTGCTGGTCGCGAGCAGCACCAGGAAGCGCGACGGCAGCGACAGGTGCGTGGTCAGGCGCGCGCCCTTGCTGCCGATCGGGTCCTTGACGATCTGCACGATCACTTCCTGGCCTTCGTGCAGCAGCTCGTTGATCGGCGGCGTCGGCGCATGCGCCTCGGGCGCCTCGATGTCCGGCGAAGGCGTGCGCACGATGTCGGAGGCGTGCAGGAAGGCGGCGCGCTCCAGGCCGACTTCGACGAAGGCGGCCTGCATGCCCGGCATGACCCGCTGCACCCGCCCCTTGTAGATGTTCCCGACATAGCCGCGGCGCGAGGCGCGCTCGACGTGCACTTCCTGCAGCATGCCGTTCTCGACCAGCGCGACGCGGGTTTCGCGCGGGGTCACATTGATCAGGATCTCTTCGCTCACGCGGGCCTTCCGTTCAGCGTCGGTGCACTTATAGCCTGCGACCGATGAACCGCGATAGTCCACGGATTGACCTGCGGCAAACAAAGGCGAATCACGCTTTTCTTACAAGCGCACTCGCGCCGGTACGCCGAAGTCGCGCAGCAGGCGCAGGGTTTCGAACAGGGGCAGGCCCATGACGCCGGAATAGCTGCCGGACAGGTGTGCGATCAGGCCCGCGCCGCGTCCCTGGATCGCATAGGCGCCGGCCTTGCCGAAGGGTTCGCCGCTCGCGACATAGGCGACGATGTCGGCCTCGGTCAGCGCCGCAAAAGTCACTTCCGAGATCGAGACGGCCTCGTCCTCGCGGGCGGCGCCGACCACGGCCACCGCCGAGATCACTTGGTGCGTGCGTCCGGACAAAGCGCGCAACATGCGAGCGGCGTCGGCGGCATCGACCGGCTTGCCGAAGACCTTGCCGTCGAGCACGACTTCGGTATCGGCGCCGAGCACCAATGCGCCCGGCACCGCCGCGACCTGCATCAGGCCGGCGCCGGCCTTTTCGCGCGCGACCCGACGCACGTAGTCGAGCGCCGGCTCGCCCGCGGCCGGCGTCTCGTCGATGCTGGCGTCCAGCGGCTCGAAAGCGACGCCGACCTGGGTCAGCAGTTCACGACGGCGCGGCGATTGCGAAGCGAGGAACAGGGTCATCGTCGGGACTCAGGCGCGATGATAGGGATGCCCTTCGAGGATCGAATGGGCGCGATACAACTGCTCGGCGACGACGACGCGCACCAGGCCATGCGGCAAGGTCAGCGGCGACAGCGCCCAGCGCGCCGCCGCGCGTTCCAGCAAGATCGGGGCATGCCCGTCGGGACCGCCGACGGCGAGCGCCACGTCGCGCCCGTCCAGCGTCCAGCGCCGCATCTGCTCGGCCAGTTGCAGGCTGGTCCAGGCGGCGCCGCGTTCATCCAGCGCGATCAGCTGCATGTCGCGCCCGGCCGCGCCGAGCAGGCGCTCGGATTCCTCGGCCTTGAATTTCGCGGCGTCGCCGCCCTTGCCGCGCTTCGCCAGCGGCAGCTCGACCAGTTCGGGCGCCAGATGCTTCGGCAGGCGCTTCGCATACTCGGCGTAGCCGTCGTTGACCCATGCGGGCTGGCGCTCGCTGATGGTCAGCAGGCGGATGCGCACGAACCGGACCGATCAGGGCGCCGCTTCGGCGTCGTCGTCTCCGCCCACGCTCCACAGCCGTTCCAGACCGTAGAACTCGCGGATGCGCGGCAACATCACGTGCACGACCACGTCGCCGAGGTCGACCAGGACCCATTCGGCTTCCTTCTCGCCCTCGATGCCGAGCGGCATCATGCCGGCCTTCTTGACGAACTTGACGACCTCGTCGGCGATCGACTTCACGTGCCGCGTGGAGGTGCCGCTGGCGATGAACAGCAGGTCGGCGAACGAGGCCTTGGCGCGGATGTCGATTTCATTGACGTCCTTCGCCTTCAATTCGTCGAGCGCGGCCAGCACCTGCTTGCGCAGCAGCGCGGTCTCCTTGGCCAGCGCCGGCGGCGCGGACGGCGTCACGGCGACTTCGGGCCGGGCGGCGAGCTTGCGCGGCGCAGCGATCTTCTTGACCGCCACCTTCTTGGCGGGCGCCTTCTTGGCCGCCTTCTTGGCGGCGACCTTCTTCTTCGCCGGTGCCTTGCGTACCGCCGCCTTCTTCGCAGGCGCCTTGCGCGCCGGGGTCTTCGCCTTGGGCTTGGCTTTCGCGGTCGTGTTCAAGTGGGGAGTCCCCTTCCTCGCGGCGGGTTGCCGCGGGCGGAGTATAGGTCAGTCGCGCGCCGGACCCGCTTGATACAGGCCAAGCCGCACGATGTATTCAGCCACCGCATCGGGCACCAGGAAGCGCG
>CALMWD010000165.1 GCA_937873105.1 uncultured Rhodanobacteraceae bacterium | reverse complement strand
ACCTACCTCGCCCTCGGCGATTCCTACACGATCGGCGAGGCGGTGCCGGCATCGGGACGATGGCCCGTTCAGTTGGCCGCACGATTGGGCTGGAACGCACCGACGATCGTTGCGCAGACCGGTTGGACCACGGACGAATTGTCGCTCGCGATCGATGCCGCGCCGCTGGCGACGCCTTACGACCGCGTCTCCCTGCTGATCGGCGTGAACAACCAGTATCGCGGGCGCACGGTCGCGAACCATGCGGCCGAGTTCCGCGTGCTGCTCGATCGCGCGATCGGGTTCGCGGGAGGCGATGCGGCGCGCGTGTTCGTGGTCTCGATCCCGGACTGGGGCGTCAGCGCTTTCGCGGCGCGTGATGGCCGCGGCCGTGCCCGCATCGGCCGCGAGATCGACGCCTTCAACGCCGCCGCCCGCGCGGCCTGCGATCGCGCCGGCGTGTGCTTCGTCGACATCACCCCGACCTCGCGCGATCGCGGCGGCGATCCGGCCATGCTCGCCGCCGACGGCCTGCATCCCTCGGCCGCGATGTATGCGCGCTGGGTCGACGACATCGTGCACACGCTGCCGGTGGCCGCGCCCGGCTAAACTGGCGCGATGAACGCAACCACCGACGCCCCGAATCCCCTGCGTGCGCGCCTTGGCGCCGTGCTCGAAGCCGTGCTGAACCAGGCCGTGCGCATCGATCCCGACCTGCAGTCCGACCTGAAGACCCTGGAAGGCCGCTCGATCGCGCTGACCTGGTCGGCGCCGCAGTGGTCGCTGCGGCTGTCGGTGGAGAACGGCGCGCTCAAGGTCGGACCGAACCGCGGCGCGTCCGACCTGTCGCTGTCGACGACGCTGTCCGGACTGATCGGATTGCTGCGCCCGGATGCGAAGAACAGCCTGCCCGCCGGTCGCGTGAACATCGCCGGCGACGCCGAACTGCTGCGTCGCCTCGAACAGATCGCAAAGCGCTTCGCGCCGGACTGGGACGCCGCCTTCGCGCGCCATCTCGGCCCGACCCTGGGTCCGCAGGTCGGTCGCGCCCTGGCCGAGGGCCTGCGTGCCGCACAGGCGAGTGCACGCTCGCTGGCGGAAACCGCCTCCGAATACGTGCGCGAGGAAAGCCGCGACGTGGCGACGCGCGAAGAACTCGACGCCTTCGCCGATGAGGTCGACCAGCTGCGCGACGGCGTCGATCGGATCGAGGCACGATTGAA
>CALMWD010000164.1 GCA_937873105.1 uncultured Rhodanobacteraceae bacterium | reverse complement strand
GGCCAGCCCGGCTACGGCGGCTACAACGTCATCCGCTGCGAATCCTACGACCAGCGCCGCAACCACTGCGCCGCGAACATCCGTTATGGCGCGCGCCTGGACCGCCAGCTCAGCAAGGGCGCCTGTCGCGAAGGCTACAGCTGGGGCTGGGACCGTCGCGGCATCTGGGTCGACAAGGGTTGCCGTGGCGACTTCGTGATCGATTGATCGCGACGCACGCGTCGCTCCTACGGGAGCGACGCGTCATTCTTCGGTAGGAGCGACGCGTGCGTCGCGACTGGACTGCCGATGCCCGCTCAGGGCGCGCACTGGTAATACAGCACGTTCTCGGTATTGATCGCACCGGCCTGGCCGAGGCTGATGGTGCCGGACTTGCGCAGGTGGATCTCGTCGCGATGCAGGCGCAGTTCCTCGTCCTCGCCGAGGCGCACGAAGGTGCCGTTGGTGCTGCGGTCGCCGATCATGAAGTAACCGCGCTTGAACTCGATCGAGGCGTGGTTGCGCGACACCCATTCGGCGTCGATGACCAGGCTGGAATTCGGGTCGCGACCGAGCGTGAACGGCGGCGAGCTGGCGCTCAGCTCGAACATCCGCCCCTTGAAGCGCAAGGTCAGCTTGGCGCCGCCGGCGCCGGGGATGTCGTCGAGGCGGATCGCGCGCTGCACCGTCGTCACGTTCGACAGGTCTTCCTGCCAGATCACGTCGACGATCTCGATCGGCTCCATCTTGCCGGAGACGCGCACGGCGCCGAGCTGGCGCGTCTTCACGCTGCCGACATTGGTCAGGCCGCGCACGCTGCTGGCCGTGGTCACGATCTGCTCGCGCTTGGCGGTCGAGGCCATGCGCGCGGCGGTATTGACGGCGTCGCCGTAGACATCGTTGGCCTCGACCAGGGCGTCGCCATGGTGCAAGCCGATGCGGATGCCGAGGTTGTCCTTCACGAACACGGCGTCGTGGGAGACCCGCTTCTGCATGTCGACCGCGGCGAGGATGCCGTTCAGCGCCCCCGGGAAGGTGCACATGATCTCGTCGCCGATGGTCTTGATGACCTTGCCGCCATGGTTGCCGGCGATGCCGGTCAGGGCTTCGAGCACGCGCGCGATGATGGCGCGGGCTTCCACGTCGCCGCGCAGCTCGAACAGCTTGGTCGAGCCGCTGACGTCGGCGAACAGGATGGTGAGGGCGCGGGTCTCGGACATGACCTGCCGATGATAGGCGAAGTCCGCGGACGCAACCACCCGCGGCGCGCGATCGGCCGCGCCGTGACCTTCGTTGTCGGAATCGCAGGCCCTGAGATTTCCACGGACTATCCACAGGTTTGTCTGCAACCGCTGGCAGGCTGCGGGGTCTACCATGCCCCACTTGCCGCCCCTTCCGAAGATGCCCATGGCCGCCCGCCCCGAATCCATCCCTGCCGCCAAGAAGATCGACCCGCTGCGGGTGCCGCCGCACTCCATCGAGGCCGAGCAGGCCGTGCTCGGGGGGCTGATGCTGTCCGCCGAGGCCTGGGACAAGGTCGCCGACCGCATCACCGAGCAGGACTTCTACCGCCGCGACCACGCCCTGATCTTCCGGGCCATCGGCGAACTGTCGAACAAGGGCATGCCCGCCGACGCGGTGACGCTCGGCGAGTGGTTCGAGGCCCAGGGCATCGCCGAACTGGTGGGCGGCTCGCGCTACATCCTGGAACTCGCGAACACCACGCCATCGGCCGCGAACATCGCCGCCTATGCCGACATCGTGCGCGAGAAATCGGTATTGAGGCAGCTCATCGACGCCGGCACCGAAATCGCCGGCGACGCCTTCGTGCCGGAGGGCCGTTCCAGCCATGAACTGCTGGAAACCGCCGAGCAGAAGGTGTTCCGCATCGCCGAGGCCGGCGCCCGCGGACGCAAGGGATTCGTCAGCATGGGCGCGGCGGTCAAGGAGGCTTTCGCGCAGCTGCAGCACCGCTACGAGAACCGCGGCGCGATCACCGGCCTGGCCACCGGCCTGCGCGACTTCGACGAAATGACCGCGGGCCTGCAACCGTCCGACCTGATCATCCTCGCCGCACGCCCGGCCCTGGGCAAGCCCGCGCTGGCCCTGAACATG
>CALMWD010000163.1 GCA_937873105.1 uncultured Rhodanobacteraceae bacterium | reverse complement strand
CGTTCGTGCGCGCCGAGGCGGCGGGCGACCGCGCGCTCGCCGTCTATGCGCAACGGACCTGGGCCGATGCCCTGCTGAAGGGACGCAAGCTCGACGAGGGCGACGCGCTGTTGAAGCGCATCGAATCGGCGCTGGGCGCGAGCGCCGACCCCGCGACCGAGTCGCGCCTGGTGGTGTTGCGGGCGCGCTGGCTGCGCGACCTGAGCCGGATCGAGGAAGCCGAACAGGCCTTCCGGCGGGCCACCGAACTGGCCGAACGCGCCGGCGACGAAGGCCAGCTCGCGATCGTCCTGAACAGCCACGCGGCGATGTTGTGGCGACAGGCGCAGACCGAGCGCTCGACCCGGTTGCTGGAGCGCGCGCTGGCGATCAACCAGCGCCTCGGCCGCGATGGCGAGGCGATCAAGAACCTGTCCTACCTCTCGCTGATCGCGCGCGACCGCGGCGACTTCGACCTGGCCCTGCGCCTGAACGAACAGATCCTCTCGGTGAGCGAGCGCCGCGACGACCTGCGCGCCGCCGCCGTCGCGGCCAATACGATCGGCCTGCTGCGCGTGCAACTGGGAGAAATGCGCGAAGCCCTGACCTATTTCCGCAAGGCCGAGCAGGCCTACCGGCAGGTCGGCGATCCCAGCGGCGAGGGCCCGGCCCTGGCCAACATCGGCACCACGCTGATCGAGACGAAGCAGTACGACGAGGCCGATCCGCCGTTGCGGCGCGCACTGCAGCTGGCACTGTCGTCCAACGATCCGACCGCGGAAGTCAGCGCGCGCAGCGCCCTGGCCGAACTCGCGCTGGGCCGCGACGATCTCGCGAACGCCGAAGCGCAAGCCACGGCGGCGCTGGCCGCATCGCGAAGGCAACCGGCGCCCTCGCCCGGCCATCGCGCCCATGGCGTGCTCGCCGACGTGAAGCGCCGCCAGGGCGATCTCGACGCGGCGATCGCGCACGGACGCCTCGCGCTCGAACAGGCGCGCCTGCAGGGCCGCAAGTCGATCGTGCTGAGCGCGCTGACCGAACTCGCCGGCGACCTCGCCGCACGCGGCCGGCATGCCGACGCCTACGCACTGATGCTCGAAGCCTCGCACCTGATCGACCAGATCCGCGACGGCGAGGTGCGTCGGGAAATTGCCCGGACCGAAGCCGCGTACGCCGCGAAGCAGCGCGAGTCCGAGCTCGCGTCGCAGGCGCAGCGCATCGAGCTGCTCGAGGCGCAGGCCCGGCAGCAACGCTCGATCCGGCTGTTGCTCGCGGTCGCCCTGGGCACGTTCGTGCTGCTGGTCGCGGCCCTGGCCAGCCGCATGCTGCTGAAGCGCCGCAACGAACGGCAGCTGCTGACCTACACCGCGGAAATCGAACGGACCAATCGCGAGCTGTCCGAAGCCGCCGACACCGACGTGCTGACGCGGGCGCGCAATCGGCGCTACTTCCAGCAGCAGCTGGCGCCGCGGCTGCAGCGGCAACTCGACGCCGGCACGCCGTTCGCGCTGGTGCTGATCGACGCCGACCACTTCAAGGCGATCAACGACCGCCATGGCCACGACGTCGGCGACCGCGCCCTGGTCGCGATCGCCGACGCCTGGCGCGGCGTGCTCGGCGCGGACGACACCCTGGTGCGCTGGGGCGGCGAGGAATTCCTCGTCGTGGTCCAGGCCGAGGATGCCGGCGCCGCCGACCTGGTCCGGCGCGGCATCGCCGCCACGCGCCACATCGTCCTCGGGGGCACCGATCTGTCGTTGAGCGTGTCGGCAGGCTGGCTCGCGGCGCCCTGGCCGGGCGCCGACCTCGCGACCCTGCTGCAGATCGCCGACCGCGCGATGTTGCTGGCCAAGCGCGAGGGCCGCGACCGCGCCATCGGCGTGCGCCACGACCGTCCCCTGCAGCTGGCGGCCGGCCTCATTCCGGACGACTTGTCGGAGGTGCCGGGCGTCGTGCTTCGGCGCGGGCCTTAGCGCCCGGCGCGGCCGAGCATGGCGTGCAGCAGGATGTTGCCGCCGGCCTCGATCCATTCCGGCGTGGCGTCCTCGATCTCGTTGTGGCTGATGCCGTTCACGCAGGGCACGAAGATCATCGAGGTCGGCGCGACCTGGGCGAGATAGCAGGCATCGTGGCCCGCGCCCGAGACCATGTCGCGGTGCGGATATCCGAAGCGTTCCGCGGCCGCGCGCACCGAGGCGACGCAATCGGCATCGAACGTCACCGGCGCGTAGTAGAAGATCTGCTCGAGGCGCTGCACCTCCACCTTCGTCTCGGCGGCGATGCGCGTCACCGCCTCGCGCACCTTGCGATCCATCTCGGCCAGCACGGCGTCGTCGGGATGACGGATGTCGATCGTGAAGAACACCCGTCCGGGGATCACGTTCCGGGAATTCGGGTAGTTCTGGATCATGCCCACGGTCGCGCAGGCGAACGGCGCGTGTTCGTGACCGATGCGGTTGACCTGGTCGATCACCCGCGCGGCCGCGAGCAGGGCGTCCTTGCGGCGCGGCATCGGCGTCGGGCCGGCATGCGATTCCTGGCCGAGGAACTCGACTTCGTACCAGCGCTGCCCCTGCGCATGCGTGACCACGCCGATGGTCTTGCCCTCGGCCTCGAGGATCGGGCCTTGTTCGATGTGCAATTCGAACGCGGCGTGGATGGGCTTGCCCATCGGCTGGTCGCCGGCATACCCGATGCGTTCGAGTTCCTGGCCCATGGTCAGGCCGTTGATGTCGGCGCGCGACAGGCCGTAGTCGAGCGTGAACACGCCCGCGAACACGCCGGACGCGACCATGGCCGGCGCGAAGCGCGAGCCTTCCTCGTTGGTCCAGATCACGACTTCGACCGGGCGCTCGGTTTCGATGCCGTGGTCGTTCAGCGCGCGAATCACTTCGAGCCCGCCGAGCACGCCGTAGATGCCGTCGAACCTGCCGCCGGTGGGCTGCGAATCCGCATGCGAACCGGTGACCACCGGCGCCAGCGTGTTGTCCCGGCCCGCACGGCGCGCGAACACGTTGCCCATGCGGTCGACGCTGATCGTGCAGCCGGCCTCCTGCGCCCAACGCACGAACAGGTCGCGGCCCTGCTTGTCGAGGTCGGTCAGCGCGAGCCGGCAGACGCCGCCCTTCTGCGTCGCACCGATCTTCGCCATCTCCATCAACGATTCCCACAATCGGCGGCCGTTGATGACCAGTTCGCTGGACAGGACGGGTTTGAGTTGCGCATTCATGGCGGATCTCCCGGTGGATCGGTCCGATCATACGCCCGATCCCGCGCGGTCGAGATGGCGCGCGGCCGCAAATCCAGCAAGATCGGAAACGACAGCACGCGGCGGCCGCACTACCTTGCCAGCCACGCCAACCCGGAACAGAGTCCATGAAATCCAGTCAACGCGCCCACTACGCCCAACGCATCGAACGCGCGCTGCAGCGACTGCAGCAGGCCGTCGCGTCCGGCGACACCCCGAACCTGGCCGATCTCGCGGCCGCGGCCGCCCTGTCCGAGTACCACTTCCATCGCGTGTTCCGATGCATGACCGGCGAAACCGTCGGCGAGGCGACCACGCGCATCCGCCTCGGCCAGGCCGTGCAACGCCTGGCGGGCCCCGATGCGCTGCGCGATGCCACCGACGCCAGCGGCTACGCGACGCCGCAATCGTTCGCGCGCGCGCTGAAGCAGCAGTCGGGCGCCACGCCCGGCGAACTGCAGGCGCAGCCCGAGCGCCGCGACGCGGTGCGCGACGCCCTCGCCCGCCCCGACACCGGAGACGCCGACATGGCCCCGCCGCTGCGCATCGACATCGTGAGCTTCGAACCGCTGCGCCTGCTCGCCGTGCGCAACGTCGGCGACTACCGCGAGCTCAACATGGGTTACGGCCTCGTTTTCGAGCGGGTCTGCGCGCAGCTGGCGCCGGAGGCCATCCAGGGCATCTACGGCATTCCCCACGACGATCCGCGTGTCGTCGAACCCGCGTCCTGCCGATTCGACTGCGCGCTCGATGTCGGCAGCCTCGGGCAACCGGACGACACGCTGCAGGAACTGCACCTGGCCAACGGCGACCATGCACGCCTGCCGCATCAGGGCGACTACGACGCCATCCACGCCGCGATCGACGCGCTCTACGACTGGGCCATCGCCCACGACCGGCCGATCGCCGACCGGCCGCTTTTCATCCACTACCTCGACGACCCCGAACAGGTACCGGTCGAGCAGCTGCGGGCGTTCGCCTACCTGCCGCTCGCCGACGACTGAACGCGATCAGCCATTGGTCGGCATCACGAACTGGGCGCCGGCGCGGATGCTGGTCGGCCAGCGCGTCGCGACGGCCTTGAGCTTGGTGCAGAAGC
>CALMWD010000162.1 GCA_937873105.1 uncultured Rhodanobacteraceae bacterium | reverse complement strand
GCCTGCAGCAGCGCCTCCACCGGCACGGCGCGATGCAGCCGGTATTGCCGGACCTGCTCCAGCAGGTTGCCGATCGCCGCGCCGGCATGGTCGGCGTCGATGCCGGCGTCGATCAGGCAGTCCTCGGGCTTCACGGGATGGTAGATGCGGCCCGCCGCGATGCGCGGATAGGCGATGGCCGGGCGGTAGCGATGCGTGCCGGCGTTGCACAGGCTGCCGGCCGCATCGCTGGCGCTGGTGTAGAAGCGTTGCCTGAAACCGTCCGGCACGAAACGGCCATCGCCGCCGAAGTCGCCGATGCCCAGTCCATGCGCCTGCAGCACCGTCGGCACCAGCCCTTCGAAGAAGCCGGACCAGCCTTGCGCCACGGCCTCCGTCAGCACCGTCATGGCCCGCCGCGTCAGGCGCGCGATCGGCAGGAAGCCGCGCAGCAGCGCGTCGCGGTCCGGCGGCCCGGCCGGCGCGTGGATCTCGTGCCACCAGTGCCAGTCCGGTTCCTCGGCGGCGTCGCGCAGGTGCGCGCAGAACAGGTCGTGCGGCTGTTCGCGGAAAGCGTCGAGCAGTTCGGCCCATGGCCCGGCGAAACACACGTCGTACTCGACGAACCAGTACTGGTCGAAATCCGGGTGGGCGGCGAAGAAGTCGACCCAGGCCAGGTGCAGGTTGCGCAGGACGCCGGCGCCGACCAGGCGGGCCGCGCGTGCGGCGATGCGATCGAACTCGAACCGATGCGCACTCGCGCCCGGGAGGTCCGGGACCACCGCGGCATCGCTGAGCACGAAAGCGCGGTCGCCTTCGCGCAACGCCCGGCGCATGCGCGCGAACTCGTCGAGGATGGGCGGGTCGAAGCGGTGGCTGACGAGAACGACGGCGGTGCGCAAGGGAGTATCCGGCGGCAAGCGCGCCACTGTGGCAAGAGCCCGGGTGCGGATCAATGCGCCGGCCGTGACCAACGGTGTCGGAAATGACTTGTGTCCCGTGCCGGCGCCGGTCGCGCGGGCTAGGCTGGGCTTTCCATCCACAGCCACGGGGCCACGCCCATGCCTGCATCGCCCGTACGCCCACGCCTGCCCCTTCTGGTCGGGCTGGTCCTTTCCGCCTCGCTGTCCGCCGCCGACGGCGACCGATTCGAGGTGCCGGTCGCGGTCAAGACCCTCGACAACGGCCTGACCGTGGTCGTCAGCCCCGACCACAGCGCGCCGGTGGTCGGCGTCAGCGTGGTCTACAAGGTCGGCATGCGTTCCGAACCGAAGAATCGCACCGGCTTCGCGCACCTGTTCGAGCACCTGATGTTCGAGGGCACGCCGAACGCGCCGGAAGGCACCTTCGACAAGGTCATCACCGGCGGCGGCGGCCGCAACAACGGCTCGACCCGCCCGGATTTCACGAACTACATCGAGATCGCGCCGGTGTCGGCGCTGGAACCGATCCTGTGGCTCGAAGCCGACCGCATGACCACGCTCGACTTCAACGAGAAGACGCTGAAGAACCAGCAGGACGTGGTCAAGGAAGAAATCCGCGTCAACGTGAAGAACCAGCCCTACGGCGGCTTCATGTGGATCGACATCGGCCAGCAGGCGTTCTCGAAGTGGGAAAACAATCACGACGGTTACGGCAGCTTCGTCGACCTGGAAAGCGCCAAGCTCGACGACGTGCGCGCCTTCCACCGCGACTACTACGGCCCGAACAACGCCGTGCTGTCGCTGGCCGGCGACGTGACCCCGGAACAGGGCTTCGCGCTGGCCGAGAAGTATTTCGGCCAGATCGCGAAGCGCGAGACACCGAAGCGCCCGGACGTGTCCGAGCCGCTGAACACCGCCGAGAAGCGCATCACCCAGTCCGACGCGCTGGCCCAGGTGCCGGCCGTGGCCGTGGGCTACAAGACCGCGGACCGCGGCAGCAAGGACCAGGCGCCGATGGCGGTGCTGGCCGAGGTGCTGGCCGGCGGCGACGCCTCGCGCCTGTACCAGAACTTGGTGAAGGGCAAGGCGATGGCGCTGAACATCGATTCGCTGTTCGGCCTGACCGGTCCGTTCGAATACGACGGCCCCACCCTGCTCACCCTGTTCGCGCTGTACAAGCCGAACGTGAAGGTCGACGACGTGCTCGCCGAGATGGACGCGCAGATCGCCGAGATCGTGAAGAACGGCGTGTCCGACGCCGAGCTGGCGCGCGTCAAGACGGCGATGCTGGCCGACTGGAACAACAGCCTGGAAAGCTTCCTGAGCCGCGCCGACACCCTGGCCAAGTACCAGGCGCTGTGGGGCGACGCGAAGATCGCGAACCAGGTGCCGGGCTGGATCCAGGCGGTCACCTCCGACGACCTCAAGCGTGTCGCCGGCACCTACCTGACGGTGGCGAACCGCACCGTCATCGACCGCAAACCGGCGGCCATGCTCGCCACCGACGCCGAGAAGCAGTAAGGAGCGCGCCATGACCAAGACCATTCTCACCCTGTGCATCGCCGCCCTGATCTCGCCGATCGCCATCGCCGCCGACATGGCGATGCCGAAGGACCTGCCGGCCTACGCCGCCGACAAGCCGCTGCCGGTCCCGGCCATCGACCAGCGCACGCTCGACAACGGCCTGACCGTGTGGGTGGTGCCGCGCGCCGGCATGCCGCGCGTCGACTACGTGCTCGCGTTCAAGGGCGCCGGCCTCGCCGCCGACGAGGCCGCGACGCCGGGCTTCGCGTCCACGCTGGCCGGCCTGCTGACCGAGGGCACGGCGAAACGCGACTCCAAGGCCATCGCCGAGCAGGCGCAGTCGCTCGGCGGCAGCGTCGGCGCCTTCGCCAACAACGACGGCCTGGTCGTTTCCGCCGACGCCCTGGCCAGCAATGCCGACGCCATGCTCGGCCTGCTCGCCGAGGTCGTGCGCGGCGCGAACTTCCCGGAACAGGAAATCGCGCTGGCCAAGGCGAACGCCCTGCAGGGACTGAAGGCCGCCGAAGCCCAGCCCGGCTTCCGCGCCGAGCGCGCCATCCTCAAGGCCGTGTACGGCGAGCATCCCTACGCGCGCACCCAGAACACCGAGGAAGGCATCCAGGCCATCACCCGCGACACGCTGGTCGCCGCCTACCAGCAGCGCCTGCGTCCGGAGCGGGCCCTGCTCGTCGTCACCGGTCGCATCGATGCCGAAACCGGCTTCAAGCTGGCGCAGCAGCACCTCGGCGACTGGAAGGTCGAAGGCAAGGCCGCGCCGGCCACGACTGCAGCCGCGAGCACGGCCAAGCCGAGCTTCGTGCACCTGGAACGCGTCGGCAGCGTGCAGTCGGCGGTGCGCGTCGGGCGCCCGGCAGTGCCGGCCACCGATGCCGACTACATCCCGCTGCGCGTCGCCAGCACCATCCTCGGCGGCGGCTTCAGCAGCCGGCTGATGCAGAACCTGCGCGAGGACAAGGGCTACACCTACGGCGCCTACCTCGGCTATCGCGCCCAGGTCGCCGGCGGCGCCCTGATCGCCGGTGCCGATGTCCGCAACGAAGTCACCGGCGCCGCGCTCGGCGAGTTCTTCGGCGAGTACAAGCGCATCGGCGCGGAAGCGGTGAGCGCGCGCGAACTCGACATGAACAAGCGCTACATCGCCGGCGGCTACCTGATCAGCAACCAGCTCCAGGGCGCGGTCGCGGGCACGCTCGCGAACAACTGGCTGGTCGGCCTGCCGCCGGAGTTCCTCGGCGAGTTCGTGCCCAAGGTGCGCGCGGTCGACGCCGCCCAGGTCCAGGCCATCGGCAAGAAGTACTTCGCGCCGGAACAGCAGTCCATCGTCGTGGTCGGCGACAACGCCGTCATCGAACAGCTGAAGGCCTACGGCGACTTCGCCGCGGCGAAGTGATCGGGCCGGCCGTCGTCACGGGACGACGGCCGGTTTTCGCGCGGGCGGCGCCCTGCAGCCGCTAGGATGGCCGCATCCAAGCCGAGCCGCCCCGCCCATGTCCGTCGACGACGCCGATTTCGAGCTGCTGCTGTCAGCGATCCGCGCCGGAAACCGCGAAGCCTGGCCGGCCCTGGTGCGCTCGATCTACGACGACCTGCGCCGCCTCGCGCGCGCCCAGCTTGGCCACGGCGGACGCGACCGCACGATGAACACCACGGCGCTGGTGCACGAGTGCTACTTCCGCATGTCGGACGCGGCGCGCCAGTCGGTCGCCTCCAAGAACCATTTCTTCAACCTGGCCAGCCGCATCATGCGCCAGGTGCTGTGCGACTACGCCCGCGAGCAACTCGCGCTCAAGCGCGGCGGCGACCAGCAGCGCGCGACGTTCGACGGCCTCGACGTGGCGGTCGAGGAGGAAGCCCAGCAACTCGTCGAGCTCGACCAGTTGCTGCGCGCGCTCGAGGCCGAAGACGAGCGCCTGGCCCGCGTCTTCGAGCACCGCTATTTCGGCGGCCTGTCCGAAGAAGAATGCGCGGACGCGCTCAACATCAGCGTCCGCACCGTGCAGCGCGACTGGAACCAGGCCCGCAAATGGCTGGCCGAACGCTACCCGCAGCATTGAGCCGCCGGCGCGCTTTGCTGCGCTGCAAAACGAACACTTGAAACGTACGTTTGATTCGTGACGGAGTTCGCACTATCGTCGGTACGCCGTCGGAAGGCGACCCAGATCGCGCGACGGCATTCCACGCACACATCACGGGGGAGGCCCATGATCCGTTCCGCTCTGTCGCGCCTGCTGTTCGCGCTGGTCCTGCTGGGCATCGTCCCGACCGCATCGGCACAAAGCACCTACACGCAAACCCGCCATCCGATCGTGCTCGTGCACGGCCTGCTCGGCTTCGATTCGCTGTTCGGCGTCTACGACTACTGGTACGGGGTGCCGTCCGACCTGCGTTCCGGCGGCGCCCGCGTCTACGTCGCGAATGTCTCCTCGTCGAACTACACCGAGGTGCGCGGCGAGCAGCTGATCCGCGACCTCCTGAGCCTGCGTGCGGTGTACGGGCACCAGAAGTTCAACCTGATCGGCCACAGCCACGGCGGCCCGACCGCGCGATACGTGGCCTCGGTGCGGCCCGACCTCGTCGCCTCGGTGACCTCGGTGGGTTCGCCGCACACCGGCAGCAAGGTCGCCGATGCGCTCGCGACGACCCTGCCCGAGGGCTCGCCGCTGCGGCCGCTGGTCGCCGGCTTCGTCGACGCGCTCTCCGGCCTGATCGAATTCCTCTCCGGCGACGATGATCCGCAATATGCGTTGGGCGCGCTGGCCTCGTTGTCCTCGTCCGGGTCGGCGGCGTTCAACGCACGCCATCCGCAGGGCATGCCGAGCTACCGCTGCGGCCAGGGCGCGGGCAGCGTCAACGGCGTGCGTTACTACTCGTGGGGCGGCACCTCGGTGCTGACCAATGTCTTCGACGCCAGCGACGCGATGATGGGCGCCGGCGCGCTGTTCTTCGGCTTCGAACAGAACGATGGCCTGGTCGGCCAGTGCTCGTCGCACCTCGGCGTCGTGCTGCGCGACAACTACGGCTGGAACCACCTCGACGAGGTCAACCAGATCTTCGGCCTGCGCGGCCTGTTCGCGTCGAATCCGGTGTCGGTGATCCGCGCGCACGCGAACCGCCTGAAGAACGCCGGCCTCTGACCGCCGCACGATGATCCCGATGCGCCACGCGGCCCGGCGACGCCCGGGCCGCCTCGTGCTGGCGAGCGCGGTCCTGCTGGCACTGGGCGGACTGATCGCAGGGTGGCCGTCGCACGACGCGGTCACGGAGGGAGCATCGCGCGCGCCGTCGCAGAGCGACGCCGAGACCCTCGACACCGCAGCGTCAGGAACGACCGCGGCACCGGCCGCTGCGGCACCGTCTGCCGTCGCAACGCCGACGACCACGGCCGCCGCCTGGCCGACCTCGCTGCGCGACAGCGCGCCCGACGGCGCCGTCACGCTGGACCCGAACGGACGCGTGCGACCGAACCTGGAACTGCGGCGCCTGTTCGACTACTTCCTGAGCGCGCTCGGCGAGCGCGATGTCGCCGCGATCCGCGCGCTGCTGCTCGATCATGTGCGCGCCCTGCATGGCGAAGCGGTCACTGCCGAAGTCGCGGCCCTGTTCGATCGCTACGTCGACTACCAGCAGGCGCTGGCGGCGATGCACGCGCCGCCGGGCGAATCGCTGCGCGCGCGCCTGAAGCGCGTGCGCGACCTGCGCCGCCGCCTGCTCGATCCGGACATGGCCGACGCCTTCTTCGGCGACGAGGAGCGCTACACCGCCTACACCCTCGATCGGCGCGAAACGATGGCGGATGCGTCGCTCGACGCCGCCGTCCGCGACACGCGCCTGCGCGAGCTGGAGTCGCGCCTGTCGCCGGAACAGCGCGCCAGCCTGCGCGAAGCCAATGTCGCGGTGCTGGTCGACGAACAGAACCGCCAGTTCGAGGCGCTGCGCCTCGACCCGGCGCAACGCCAGGCGGAACGCGAGGCCCTGTTCGGCGCGGAGGCCGCGGCGCGACTGGCCCAGGCCGACGCCGAGATCGCGGCCTGGGATGCGCGCGTGC
>CALMWD010000161.1 GCA_937873105.1 uncultured Rhodanobacteraceae bacterium | reverse complement strand
GGCTCGATCGACCAGCGCGGCTTGCGGATCAGCCACACTCGGTCACGGTCGACGCGGCGGAACCGCCCCGGCCGGCGGAAGCGTTCGACGGTGCCCGGCCACCAGCGTTCCGGCGGCGTGCCGAACCAGCGCTCGTATTCGGCCAGCGTCTCCGCATATCGCTGCCGATAGTGCGCGGCATCGTCGCGCCCCAGGCCGCCCGGGCGATGGTGCAGGGCGACCCCGAGCGCATCGGGACAGAAGCGTTGCCAGTAGTCCTCGGTATAGGTCAGGTGCAGGTGCCAGACCTCGTCGACGGCCACGCTCGGCACCATCGTTTCGTCGCAGACGGAGGACAGGAAGCAAAAGCGCCGGTATTCCTCGATCGCGGCCCGGACCTGGTCGCGCGACCAGCCCTGTTCGCGCGCGAGTTTCGCGACGAAATCGAGCGGGGCGTCGGCGTCTTCGAAGGCATGTACACGGATGCGCCGCCAGCGCGCCCGCGTCTCGTCGGTCCAAGGGGAATCGAGGGTCTGGCCAGTCCGATCGCCGCTCATCGTCGCGCTCCACCCGTGGGGTGGCGCGCAGCCTAGCACCCGCGCGAAGCGGTCACCCGGCCAGCGAACGCACCGCCGTCGGAATCTCCGACGACTGCGAGACCTGGCGCAGACGTGGCGAGGCGGAATCGAAGCCTTGTCCCTGCTCCATCGCCCAGAGCAGGTGATACGGCACGTAGACCGCGCTCGCGCCCAGTTCCAGCACCGGGGCAATGTCCGACCCGGGCGAATTGCCGACCATCAGGAACTGTTCCGGGCGAATGCCGACTTCGTCGAGCACGCGCCGGTAGGTGGGCACGTCCTTCTCGCTGACGATCTCGATGCGGTGGAACCAGTTGCTCAGGCCCGATCTCGCGATCTTGGCCTCCTGATGGAACAGATCGCCCTTGGTGATGAGCAGCAGGGTGAAATCCTTCGCGACCTCGGCCACCGCCTCGACGATGCCAGGCAGCAGTTCGACCGGATGTTCGAGCACGGCCACGCCGAGATCGACGATGCGCTGGATGTCGGTCGCGCTGATGCGCGCCTCGGTCATCGCGATCGCCGCCTCGACCATCGACAGCGTCATGCCCTTGGCGCCGTAGCCGAAGCGCTTGATGTTGCGCCGCTCCACCTCCAGCAGGCGCGCATGCACGTTCGCGTCGGCCACGTCGATGTAGGCGCCGAGCAGGCGCTCGTACGCCGCCTGCGCTTCGCGGTAATGCCCCTCGCTGTGCCAGAGGGTGTCGTCGGCGTCGAAGGCGACATGGGTGATCATGCTTGCACCAGCTTGAGCGCCGCTTCCAGCACGGTCGCATCGGTCGGCAGGATCAGGTTCGCCGCGCCGGCCAGCGGCGTGTAGGTATCGTCGCCGACGACCCGCACCAGCGGCTTGGCGCCGTGCCCACTTTCGACGATGGCGGTGATCACGCCCTCGCCCACGCCGGCACTGCGGCGGCCTTCGTCCAGCACCAGGATGCGCTCGCACTCGCCGGCATGTTTCGCGATCGCGGTCGCGTTCAGCGGCTGCAGCCAGCGCAGGTCGATGACACGCGTCTTCTTGCCGGTCTGCGCCTCGACCGCCTTGGCGGTACGCAGCGCGAACGGCACGCCGTTGCCGAAGGTGACGATCAGCAGGTCCTTCGCCTCCGGGTGGTAGACGCGCTCGGCGCCGTACGCCATCGCCTGGTCCGGCGCCGGATACGGGAACGACCACTGCGCGTCGCCGGCTTCGTACAGATCCTTGGTCATGTACAGCGCGATCGGTTCGAGGAAGGCGCAGACACGGCCGTCGACCTTGGCCAGCGCCGCCAGCGTGCGCAGCATCATCGCGGCATCGTCGCCGCGGCTCGGGCAACCGACGATCAGGCTCGGAATGTCGCGCAGCGCGGTCACCGAGTTGTCGTTGTGGAAATGGCCGCCGAAGCCGCGCTGGTAGCCGAGGCCGGCGACGCGCATGACCATCGGGTTGCGGTACTGGTCGTTCGAGAAGAACTGCAGCGAGCAGGCTTCGCCGCGGATCTGGTCGCAGGCGTTGTGGAAATAAGCGAGGTACTGGATCTCCGGGAACGGCAGCATGCCCATGTTCGCGAAGCCCTGGGCCAGGCCAAGGATCGTGGTCTCGTCGAGCAGGGTGTTGAACACGCGGTTCGACTTGAATGCCTTGTGCAGGCCCTTGGTCACCGTGTAGACGCCGCCCTTCGCGGCCACGTCCTCGCCGAACAGCAGTGATTCCGGATACTTCGCGAACAGGTCGTGCAGGGCCTGGTTGATCTGGATGGCGAGATGCTTGGGCGGCTGGTTCTCGGGCAACTGCTTCTCGGAACCGAAGACCTTGAGGCGTGTCTCGGCATCGACGACCCGGGTGGCTTCGGCGCGCACCTGGTCGGGCGAGTAAGGCGCCAGCGGCGCCATCACCTCTTCCTTGGTCAGCAGCTTCGGGGTCTTGTCGGCGTGTTCGGCCGCGGCCATGCACTTGCCGCGGATGGCTTCGTACAGGCCGAGCAGCTCGTCCTTGCCCATCAGTCCCGAGGCCAGGGCGATTTCGGCCGAACGCAGCAGCGGATCGGTGGCTTCGACGCGCAGCAGTTCCTCGATCGGGCGGTACTCGATCTCGAAGTCGGTGCCGGCGTGACCCATGATGCGCGTGGTGCGCAGGTGCAGGAAGGTCGGGCGACGCGTGCGACGGCAATGCTCGACCGCGCGCACCACGTCCGCATACCCGTTCGCCAGGTCCCGGCCGTCGGCGTAGAAATAATCCAGGTC
>CALMWD010000160.1 GCA_937873105.1 uncultured Rhodanobacteraceae bacterium | reverse complement strand
GTGACCGGCGAGTCCAAGACCTACAAGCTCGGCAAGTTCGACTACCCGGTGCCGAACGATCCGGGCAAGGGCGCACTGCAGCTGGCGCTGCGCTATTCGTCCATCGACCTGAACGACGGCGCGGTGCAGGGCGGCGAGGAGCAGAACTGGACCGTCGGCGCGAACTGGTACTGGCGCTCGAACTTCAAGCTGGCGCTCGACTACACCGCGGCGAGCAGCAGGAAGGCCGGCGTCTCCGACGATCCGAACATCGTTTCCGCACGCTTCCAGTTCATGTTCTGAGGACCGACCCCATGCTGCGCACGCTCAAGAGCAAGTTCCTCGTCGACGCGCTGGCCTTCACGGCCTGCGGCATCGTCCCGGCCGCCGACGTGGTCGGCGCCGGCTCGACCTTCGTCTATCCGGTGATGGCGAAGTGGTCGGCCGACTACCGCGCCGCCACCCAGACCAGGATCAACTACCAGGCCATCGGCTCGGGCGGCGGCATCGCCCAGATCAAGGCGCGCACGGTCGATTTCGGCGCCTCCGACAAGCCGCTCGACAGCGCCGAACTCGCTGCCGCGAATCTGGTGCAGTTCCCGCTGGTGATCGGCGGCGTGGTGCCGGTCGTGAATGTCGCCGGCGTGAGCCCGGGCGGCATCCGCTTCAACGGAACGGTGCTGGCCGACATCTTCCGCGGCCAGATCAAGCGCTGGAACGACCCGGCCATCATGGCGCTGAATCCCGGCCTCGCGCTGCCGGACCAGGCCATCACCGTGGTCCGCCGTTCCGACGGTTCGGGCACGACCTTCAACTTCACCAACTATCTCGCCAAGGTCAGTCCCGAGTTCAAGGCCAAGGTCGGCGAGGGCATCACCGTGCGCTGGCCGGTCGGCATCGGCGGCAAGGGCAACGAGGGCGTGGCCGCCTACGTCAAGCAGATCAAGGGCGGCATCGGCTACGTCGAACTGACCTACGCGCTGCAAAGCAAGATGAGCTACGCGCTGATGCAGAACGCCGCCGGCGAGTTCGTCGCGCCGAACGAAGAGAGCTTCCAGGCCGCGGCCGACAGCGCCGAGTGGGACCAGGCGCAGGAGTTCAACCTCGTGATCACCAACGCCCCGGGCGCCAAGGCCTGGCCGATCGCCGCGACCGTGTTCGTGATGATGAACAAGCAGCCGAAGAACGTCGACAACGCCAAGGCCGCGCTCGCCTATTTCGACTGGGTGTTCGCGAACGGCGCGAAGCAGGCCAGCGCGCTGCACTACGTGTCGCTGCCGGCCAAGGTGCAGGAACAGGCCAAGGCGCATTGGGCGCAGGCGCTGAAGTACTGAGCCCATGCAGGAAACCCTGATCGCCGCCGCCGAACGACGCGCCGTCCGTGACGCGCGCCACGACCGCCGGTTCCGCTGGATGATGGCGGGCGCGGGCCTGTTCGTGCTGCTCGCGCTCGGCGGTGCCGCGCTGTCGATGTTGTGGGAGGGGCGCGAGGCGTTCTCCACCTTCGGGTTCGGCTTCGTCACCAGCAGCACCTGGGACGCGATCGGGCAACAGTTCGGCGCCTGGGTGGCGATCCGCGGCACGCTGGTGACCGCCCTGATCGCGATGCTGATCGCGGTGCCGATCAGTTTCGGCATCGCCCTGTTCCTGACCGAAGTGGCGCCGACCTGGCTGCGCACGCCGATCGGCACCGCGATCGAACTGCTGGCCGGCATTCCGTCCATCATCTACGGCATGTGGGGCCTGTTCGTGTTCGTGCCGATGCTGGCCGAACACGTGTATCCGTGGGTCGACGCCAACCTCGGGTCGTGGCCGCTCGTCGGTACGCTGTTCGCCGGGCCGCCGCTCGGCATCGGCACGCTCACCGCCGGCCTGGTGCTGGCGATCATGGTCGTGCCCTTCATCTCCTCGGTGATGCGCGACGTTTTCCTGACCGTGCCGACCCGGCTCAAGGAATCGGCCTATGCGCTCGGATCGACGCGCTGGGAAGTGGTCTGGGACGTCGTGCTGCCCTACACCCGCTCGGCGGTGATCGGCGGCGTCTTCCTCGGGCTTGGCCGCGCGCTCGGCGAAACCATGGCGGTGACCTTCGTGCTCGGCAACGCGCACGAGCTGTCGACCTCGCTGCTGATGCCCGGCAATTCCATCGCCGCGACCATCGCCAACGAATTCGCCGAGGCCGATACCGACCTGTATCGCTCGTCGCTGATCGCGCTGGGCTTCCTGCTGTTCGTCATCACCTTCGTCGTGCTGGCCCTGGCCAAGCTGATGCTGCGCCAGCTCGCGAAGCGGGAGGGGCACTGATGTCCGCCGACCTGCTGTTCCTCAAGCGCCGCATCATCAACGCCGTCGCCCTGCTGTTGTCGGCGGCCGCGGCCCTGCTCGGCCTGTTCTTCCTCGGCTGGATCCTGTGGACGACGCTCGGCAAGGGGCTCGAAGCCTTCAACCTCGCCCTGTTCACGCAGATGACCCCGCCGCCGGGCGAGGCCGGCGGCCTCGCGAACGCGCTGTTCGGCAGCGTCGTGATGTGTCTGTTCGCGGTCGCGATCGGCACGCCGATCGGCATTGCCGCCGGCACCTTCGTCGCCGAATACGCGAACCGGCACTGGGTCGGCGCGACCATCCGTTTCGTCAACGACATCCTGCTGTCGGCGCCCTCGATCGTGCTCGGCCTGTTCGTGTACACCCTGGTGGTGAAGCCGATGGGCGGCTTCTCCGGCTTCGCCGGAGTGATCGCGCTCGCCTTCATCGTGCTGCCGGTGGTCGTGCGCACCACCGACGACATGCTCAGGCTGGTGCCGACGCAGATGCGCGAGGCGGCCTTGTCGCTCGGCATCCCGCAGTGGAAGGTGACGATGCAGATCCTCTACCGCGCCGCCGCGCCGGGCATCACCACCGGCGTGCTGCTGGCCCTGGCGCGCATCAGCGGCGAGACCGCGCCGTTGCTGTTCACGGCGCTGAACAACCAGTACTGGAGTTCCGACCTGAGCGGACCGATGGCCAGCGCCCCGGTGGTGATCTTCCAGTACGCGATGAGTCCGTTCGAGGACTGGCATGCGCTGGCCTGGGCCGGCGCCTTCATCCTGACCGTGTTCGTGCTGGTTCTGTCCCTGTTCGCGCGCCTCGTGCTGCTGCGCAAGCGAGTTCCCAATGACTGAGCTCCATACCGCCGTCGCCGCGCGCGACGTCGCGCCCGCCGCCACCAAGATCGCGGTGCGTCGCCTCGACTTCCACTATGGCGATTTCCACGCCCTCAAGGACGTCAGCCTCGACATCCCCGAACGGCGGGTGTCGGCCCTGATCGGCCCGAGCGGCTGCGGCAAGAGCACCCTGCTGCGCGTGTTCAACCGCATCTACGCGATCTACCCGGGCCTGAAGGCGAGCGGCGAGGTGCGCCTCGACGGCGAGAACATCCTCGACGCGCGCTATTCGGTGAACCGCCTGCGCGCCAAGGTCGGCATGGTGTTCCAGAAGCCGGTGCCGTTCCCTATGTCGATCCACGACAACATCGCCTACGGCATCAGGCACTACGAGCGATTGAACAAGGCCGACATGGCCGATCGCGTCGAGCAGGCGCTGCGCCAGGCGGCGCTCTGGGACGAGGTGAAGGACAAGCTGAAGCAGAGCGCGAACGGCTTGTCCGGCGGCCAGCAGCAGCGCCTGTGCATCGCTCGTGCGATCGCGCTGAAACCGGACGTGCTGCTGCTCGACGAGCCGACCTCGGCGCTGGACCCGATCGCGACCGGCCGCATCGAGCAGCTGATCGCCGAACTGCGCAACGATTTCACCATCGTCATCGTCACCCACAACATGCAGCAGGCCGCGCGCTGTTCGGACTACACCGCCTTCATGTACCTGGGCGAGCTGGTCGAACACGGCGCCACCGACCAGAT
>CALMWD010000159.1 GCA_937873105.1 uncultured Rhodanobacteraceae bacterium | reverse complement strand
CGCGCGAGCTCTCGATCGTGGCCAGGATCTGCTCGGTGCGGCTGCGCTCGTAGGGGCTCAGCGTGTCGAGCTTCAGCTTGCCCACCATGCGCGTGCACAGCTCGTGGAACACCCAGTTCACGCCGGGGTCGTTGAACTGGCTTGCGATCGTGGGATACACGGGAACCTGCTCGTCGGCCAGCGCGAACTCATTGTGGTTGCGCCGCCACTGCTTGCGCACGTCGCGCAGCGCGTCCTCGGCGCCGCGCTTGTCGAACTTGTTCAGCACGATCATGTCGGCGAAGTCGATCATGTCGATCTTCTCGAGCTGGCTCGCGGCGCCGTATTCGCTGGTCATCACGTAGACCGAGAAATCGACCAGGTCGACGATCTCCGAATCGCTCTGGCCGATGCCGGCGGTCTCGACCATGACCAGGTCGTAGCCCTGGCCGCGCAGGAAGGCGATGCAGTCCTTGAGCACGACATTGGTCGCGACATGCTGGCGGCGTGTCGCCATCGAGCGCATGAACACGCGCTTCGAGCGCAGCGAGTTCATGCGGATGCGGTCGCCGAGCAGGGCGCCGCCGGTGCGCCGGCGCGTCGGGTCGACCGAGATCACGGCGATGCGCATGTCCGGGAAGCTGGCCAGGAAGCGGTTCAGCAGTTCGTCGGTCACCGAGGACTTGCCGGCGCCGCCGGTGCCGGTCAGGCCGATCACCGGCGTCCGCCCGGCCGCGAGCTGCCATTCCTTGCGCAGGGTCGCGAGTTCGGCTTCGCCGAACACGCCCTCCTCCAGCGCCGACAGCATCTTGCCGACCGAGATCTCGTCGTCCTTGCTGACGCGTTCGGGACGGGCGGTCGGCACGCGATGCGACACCGTGCGCCGCACCAGATCCTCGATCATCGCCACGAGGCCCATCGCCATGCCGTCGTTCGGGTGATAGATGCGCTCGACGCCATAGCCCTGCAGCTCGCGGATCTCCTCCGGCGTGATGGTGCCGCCGCCGCCGCCGAACACGCGGATGTGCGCGGCGCCGCGTTCCTTCAGCATGTCGACCATGTACTTGAAGTATTCGACGTGGCCGCCCTGGTAGGAACTCAGCGCGATGCCGTCGGCGTCCTCCTGCAGCGCCGCGCGCACCACGTCCTCGACCGAGCGGTTGTGGCCGAGGTGCACCACTTCGACGCCCTGTGCCTGGATCAGCCGGCGCATGATGTTGATCGCGGCATCGTGGCCGTCGAACAGGCTGGCCGCAGTGACGAAACGCAGCGGCGTGGCCTCGGTCGAACGCTCTGCGGCGGGCATCTGGCTCGCGGGGGTGCTCATCGGGAACTCCGGTCGAACAGGGGAAGACGCGCATTGTAGCGAGCGCCCCGGTGAGATTTGTTTGCGCCACTGGCCATTCGGTCACGTACGGACATCGTCCGGAAACGCTAAGCTCCGAGGACTCGATTCCATCGTTTCCGTCTCCGGAGATCCGCCATGACCGACGAACGCTTCGACCGCGCCCAACGCCTGATCCAGCGCATGCGCGCGCAACTGCCGCGGGTCACGCGCCGCGACGTGGTCCGCGCCGCGTTCGCGTTCGGCGCGGCGGGCATCGCGCTGGCGCTGGCGCCGCGCCCGGCGCGCGCCGCCGGCGGCTTCAGCGGACCGCGCTTCACCGGTTATCCGTTCACGCTCGGGGTCGCCTCGGGCTATCCGCGTCCCGACGGCGTGTCGTTGTGGACCCGCCTCGCCCCCGAACCGCTGCGCGCGGACGGCGGCATGCAGCCGGACATGATCCACGTCGAATGGCAGGTCGCCAGCGACGACAAGTTCGCGAACATCGTGCGCAAGGGCGGCGTGCGCGCGGTGCCGGAACTGGCGCACAGCGTGCATGTGGACGTGCGCGGCCTCGAACCCGGGCGCTGGTACTGGTACCGCTTCATCTGCGGCAACGAGGCCAGTCCGACCGGCCGCACGCGCACCGCCGAGGGCCCGGGCGGACGGCTCGACAAGCTGCGCTTCGCGGTGGCGTCCTGCCAGCACTACGAACAGGCCTACTTCGCCGCGCATCGGCACCTGGTGGCCGAAGACCTCGACCTGATGTTCTTCGTCGGCGACTACATCTACGAAAGCAACTGGGGCGACGACCTGGTGCGCCGCCACGTCGGCCCGGAGGCCAACACGCTGGCGCGTTATCGCGTCCGCCACGCCCAGTACAAGACCGACCCGGACCTGCAGGCCAGCCACGCCGCCATGCCCTGGGCCTTCACCTGGGACGACCACGAGGTCGAGAACGACTATGCCGGCGACCAGGGCGAGAACCTCGATCCGGGCTTCCTGCTGCGCCGCGCCGCCGCCTACCAGGCCTTCTTCGAGCACATGCCGGTGCCGCTGACGATGCGGCCCAAGGCGAACGAGATGCGCATCTACGACACGCTCGACTACGGCGACTTCGCCCGCTTCTACCTCGTCGACAACCGCCAGTACCGCGACCCGCAGGCCTGCCCCGACGCCTACAAGGGCGGCGGCTCCACCGACGTGACCGCGAAGGAATGTCCGTTCGTGATGGAACCCTCGCGCAGCATGATCGGCCTGCCGCAGGAACAGTGGCTGGATGGCGCCTTCGCCAACAGCCGCGCGCGCTGGAACGTGATCGTGCAGCAGACCATCTTCTCGCGCTTCGGCACCCTGCGCGACGGCGAGATGACGCGCTGGACCGATGGCTGGGACGGTTACCCGGCCACCCGCGAACGCGTGCTCGCGTCGCTGGAAGCGCACCGCGTGCGCAATCCGCTGGTGCTCGGCGGCGACATCCATGCGGCCGTCGTCGCCGACGTGCGCCGCGACCCGGATCGCGACGATTCGCCGGTCGTCGCCGCGGAATTCTGCGGCACCTCGATCGCCTCGCAGGGATGGAGCGAGGCGATGTTCAACCCGCGCCTGCCGCAGAACCCGCACGTCCAGTACGGCAACACCACGAAGCGCGGCTACATCGCCTTCGAGGCTTCCGCCCAGGGCTGCGACGCGCGTCTGCGCGTGCTCGACAACGAGAAGATGCGCAGCTCCGGCATCGGCACCCTGGCCAGCTTCCGCGTCGAGGACGGCAAGCCGGGCGTCGACAAGGCCTGAAGCATCGCGGGGCGAAGCCCGCTCCCACAAAAGCCACGATCGATTGGATGGTGAGCGCTTGTGTGAGAGCGATCTCCGCCCCGCGACCGCCGAACCTCAGTTCGGCGCGCCGACGCGGATGTTCGGGTCGTAGGTGTAGTCGACCACGGTCTTGCTGCGCTGGCCCATGGCCTCGCCATCCGTCACCACGCGCGCCGGGTAGCCGGTGGCCTTGGACAGGTAGATGGTGCTGGTGCCCTTGGAGCGGAAGCCCATCACCTTGACGTCGAAGTCGTAGCTGAAGACCTTGCAGGCGACGCCGTCCACGTCCTCGTCGCCGACGTGGCGAACATTGGTCATGCCGTCCATCGACGCCTTCATGACCTCGGGCGTGTACTGGTCGATGACCTTCTTCATGCTCATCGGGAACTTCATCCAGCCCTGGCCCTCCGGCTTCATCCAGGTGCTGTCGCCGATGATGATGAACTCGGTCTCGGCCGACTTCATGTGGAAGCGGTTCGGCCAGTTGGTGCGCATCTGCGAGCGCGTCTCGCGCCCTTTCTTGTCGGTGGTGACGATGTCGGCGCTGAACGCCAGGTCGCGAGCGTCGAACATCTTCTGCCACAACGCGATCAGTTCGGCGCGGGCGCTAACCCCGCGGCGATTGGAGAGGACCGCGGCGAGTT
>CALMWD010000158.1 GCA_937873105.1 uncultured Rhodanobacteraceae bacterium | reverse complement strand
CCCCGGTTTCGAGGACCAGGAGAACAACGCCGGCCGTGGTCGTCGTGACGACCGCGGCGGCCGCAACGACCGCGATCGCAAGCCGGGCGGCCCGAACCGCCGCGGCCCGGGTGGTCCGGGCGCCAAGCCGGCCGCCAAGCGCGCCGCGCCGCGCGCGCCGAAGGCCGACGCCCCGAGCGCCGAGTAATCGCCGCATCGCCGCGGCCTCTGCCGCGGCAGCGCAACGGATCCTGCGCGGCGGAGCTCCCGCCGCGCTTTTTTTAAGCATCGAGAGGTAGTCATGGAAATCACTGCAAGCCTGGTCAAGGAACTGCGCGAGCGTTCCGGCGTCGGCATGATGGAGTGCAAGAAGGCGCTGACCGAGAACGGCGGCGACATCGAAACCGCGATGGAGTGGCTGCGCAAGCAGGGCCTGGCCAAGGCCGACAAGAAGGCCGGCCGCGTGGCCGCCGAAGGCCGCATCGCCATCGCCGCCGCCGGCGGCAAGGCCGTGATGGTCGAGATCAACTCGGAAACCGACTTCGTCGCCAAGGACGAGAACTTCGTGAAGTTCTGCGACCTCGTCGCCAAGGCCGCGCTGAGCTCGGGCGCCACCGACATCGAAACGCTGAAGGGCGTCGCCGCGGAAGGCGCCACGGTCGAGGAACTGCGCTCGGCCCTGGTGCTGAAGCTCGGCGAGAACATCCAGCTGCGCCGCATCGTCGCCCTGTCCACCGACGGCGTCGTCGGCGCCTACGTGCACGGCGGCCGCATCGGCGTGCTGGTCGACATGAAGGGCGGCAACGTCGAATTGGCGCGCGGCGTCGCGATGCACGTGGCCGCGATGAACCCGCCGTACAACAAGGCCAGCGACGTGCCGGCCGAGTTCGTCGCCAAGGAGAAGGAAATCGAGCTGGCGAAGATGTCGGACAAGGACAAGGCCAAGCCGGCCGAGATCCTCGAGAAGATCATCGGCGGCAAGGTCGCCAAGATCCTCAACGACAACACCCTGTACGGCCAGCCGTACGTGGTCGACACCAACATGACGGTCGAAGCCGCGCTGAAGGCGGCCAAGGCCGACGTCGCCTCGTTCCACCGCATCGCGGTCGGCGAAGGCATCGAGAAAGTGGTCGAGGACTACGCCGCCGAAGTCGCGAAAGCGATGCAGGTCTGACCAGAAAGGGAGCGGCGACGCTCCCTTTTTTTTGCGTAGCATTCCCTCCTGCGCCACTGCATGACTCAAGGACCCGAACCATGACCGACGCGCCGATCCGATTCCACCGCATCCTCCTCAAGCTCAGCGGCGAAGCGCTGATGGGCGGCGAACCCTACGGCATCGATCCCAAGGTGCTCGGCCGCCTCGCCGACGAGATCATCGAAGTCGTGCGCGCCGGCGTGCAGGTCGGCGTCGTCATCGGCGGCGGCAACATCTTCCGCGGCGCCGGGCTGGCGGCCTCGGGCATGGACCGCGTCACCGGCGACCACATGGGCATGCTGGCCACGGTCATGAACGCGCTGGCGATGCAGGACGCGATCGAGAAGCGCGGCGTCGTCGCGCGGGTGATGAGCGCGATCAAGATCAACGAGGTCTGCGAGGACTACATCCGCCGCCGCGCCATCCGCCACCTCGAGAAGAGCCGCGTCACCCTGTTCGCGGCCGGCACCGGCAATCCGTTCTTCACCACCGACTCCGCCGCGGCCCTGCGCGCGGTCGAGGTCGGCGCGGAACTGCTGCTGAAGGCGACCAAGGTCGACGGCGTGTACAGCGCCGACCCGAAGAAGGACCCGAAGGCCACCCGCTTCGACCAGCTCAGCTACGAGGACGTGATCACCCGCAACCTCGGCGTCATGGACACCGCCGCGATCGCGCTGTGCCGCGACCACGGCATGCCGCTGCGCATCTACGACATGAACCGCGCCGGCGACCTGATGCGCATCGTCCGCGGCGAACCGATCGGCACCCTGGTGACGCGGTCGGCATGAGCGACGCCGTCCTGCGCGCGGCCTCGCGCGCGGATGCGCCGGCGCTGGCCGACCTGGCCCGGCGCAGTTTCGCCGCCACCTACGCGCCCACGCACGACGCGGAGCGCATCCGCATCCACTGCGAGACAGTCTTGTCCGATCCGGCCGTCGCGGCCTGGTTCGAAGCGCCCGAAGCCCGCATCGCCGTCGCTGCGGGCACGTCCGGACTGCTCGGCTACGTGCAGTGGCAACCGGCCGATGCGCCGATCCCGGCGCGGCAGCCGATCGAACTGAAGCGCCTGTACGTCGATCCTGCGGCCCTGGGCGGCGGCCTCGGGCAGCGCCTGTTCGGTCACGTGCGCGAGGAGGCCGGGGCGCAGGGGACCGACCTGCTTTGGCTCTGCGTGTACGCCGGCAATGCGCGCGCCCGCCGCTTCTATGCGCGCCAGGGCCTGGTCGAGATCGGGCGCGTGCCCTACCGCTTCGTCGACCAGGTCGAGGACGACCTCGCGCTCGGACTTCGCTTCACGCCCGCCCCGCCCTGAATCCACGGGGCACGGCTATACTCGCGGCCTTTCCCACGATCCCGACCCCAGGCCATGATCGCGCAAATCAAGCAAGACGCCGAAATCCGCATGAAGAAGAGCATCGAGTCGCTCAAGAACGACCTCGCCAAGCTCCGCACCGGTCGCGCCAGCACCACGCTCGTCGACCACCTCAAGGTGAACTACTACGGCTCCGACATGCCGCTGAACCAGTGCGCCGCGGTGGCCGTGGTCGACTCGCGCTCGCTGACGATCACGCCCTGGGAGAAGCAGATGGTGGCGCCGATCGAGAAGGCCATCCTCGCCTCCGACCTCGGCCTGACCCCGAACACCGCCGGCACCGTCATCCGCATCAACCTGCCGCCGCTCACCGAGCAGCGCCGCAAGGAACTCGCCAAGCACGTGTCGCACGAGGGCGAGAACACCAAGGTGGCGATCCGCGCCGTGCGTCGCGACGCCATGCAGCACGTCAAGGACCTGCTCAAGGACAAGCAGATCTCCGAGGACGAGGAGCGCAAGGCCGAACAGGACGTGCAGAAGCTGACCGACAAGTACGTCGCCGAAGTCGACGTGGTCTGCAAGGCCAAGGAACAGGAGCTGATGTCGCTCTGAGCGGCGAAGTCGGCCGCATGAGCATCATCGACCCGGCAATCGCCGTCCAACGCCTGCCCCGGCACGTCGCCATCGTCATGGACGGCAATGGCCGCTGGGCCGAAGCCCGACATCGCCCCCGCACCTTCGGTCACCACGAGGGCGCCAAGGCCGTGCGCGCCACCGTCGAGGCCTGCGTGCGCCGGCACGTCGAGGTGCTCACCCTGTTCGCATTCTCGAGCGAGAACTGGAATCGGCCGGAGGACGAGGTCGGCACGCTGATGGACCTGTTCATGAAGGCCATCGACCGCGACGTCGACGAGCTGGGCGCCAACGGCGTCGCGATCCGCTTCATCGGCGACCGTTCGGCCTTTGCGCCGGCACTGCGCGACCGCATGGACCAGGCCGAGCGCAAGCGGCCTGCCCAGGTGCGGCTGAACCTGAACATCGCCGCCAATTACGGCGGTCGCTGGGACATCGTGCAGGCCGCACGCCGCGTCGCCCGCGGCATCGCCGACGGCGGCATCGATGCCGCGACGCTGGACGAATCGGTCTTCGACGCGCATACCAGCCTCGCCGACCTGCCGCCGCTGGACCTGTTCATCCGCACCGGCGGAGAACATCGCGTCAGCAACTTCCTGCTGTGGCAAATCGCCTATGCCGAGCTGTGGTTCACCGACGTGCTCTGGCCCGACTTCGATGCCGCGGTCTTCGATGCCGCGCTCGCCGACTACGCCCGCCGCGAGCGCCGCTTCGGCCGCACCGGCCAGCAACTGAGACACCCCGCATGAGCAGCGCCGACACGTCCGCCCCCAAACCCGCCGGCGGCCTGCGCGAACGCGCCATCACTGCCGCCGTGCTCGCGCCCGCGGGCATCGCCGGGGTCATGCTGCTGCCGCAGCTGTGGTTCGCCGTGCTGCTTGGCGCGCTGTTCCTCGTCGGCGTCTGGGAATGGACGGTGCTGGCCGGCTGGCGTTCGGCCGTGGTACGTGTCCTGATCGTGGCGGCGCATGCTGCGTTGTTCGCCAGTGCCTGGTTCGCAAACGACGCCGCGCGCCTGCAGACGATCGGCTGCGGCGTCGCCTTCTGGCTGCTGGCACCGTGGTGGCTTCGTCACTACCGCTTCGGCGAGCAGGCGCGAAAACGCTCGCTGCTGATCAAGTCCGTGGCCTGCGCCCTGGCCATCGTGCCGGCCTGGACCGCGGCCATCGTGCTCCATGACGGCGACCGTGGCGCGTTCTGGGTGCTGTTCGTGCTGGTCCTCGTCTGGTGTGCGGACACCTGCGCCTATTTCGCCGGCCGCCGCTTCGGCACGACGAAACTGGCGCCGAACATCAGCCCGGGCAAGACCACGGCCGGGGTCTATGGCGCGCTCGCCGGATGTACCGTCTATGCGGCTGCGATCGGTCATCTCGGCTTCGACGTGCCGTTGCAGCACCTGCCCGTGTTCGTCGCCCTGTGCCTGGTCACCGTCGTGTTCTCGATCGTCGGCGACCTGCTCGAGAGCCTGATCAAGCGCCATTCGCAGGTGAAGGACTCGGGCACCCTGTTCCCGGGCCACGGCGGCGCCCTCGACCGCTTCGATTCGATGTTCGCGGCCCTGCCGATCTTCGTCGCGGGTCGCCAGATCCTCGGGTTATGAGATCGCTGGCCGTCCTCGGCGCCACCGGCTCGATCGGCGCCAGCACGCTCGATGTCGTCGCCCGCCACCCGCGGCGGTTCCGCGTCGGCGCCCTGAGCGCACATACCGATGTCGCGGCCCTGGTCGCCCTGTGCCTGCGATTCCGTCCGGACGTGGCGGCGATCGCCGCCCCCGCACGCCACGACGAACTCGCCGCAGGCCTGAAGGCGCATGCGCTGCCGACCGAGGCCCTGGCCGGCACCGATGCGCTCGACGCGATCGCCGCGGATGCGCGTTTCGACACGGTCGTCGCCGCCATCGTCGGCGCCGCCGGCCTATCCTCGACCTTGGCCGCGGCCGCCGCCGGCAAGCGCCTGCTGCTCGCCAACAAGGAGTCGGTGGTCATGTCGGGCGAGCTGCTGATGCGCACCGCCGCCGCCCGCGGCGCGACCCTGATCCCGCTCGACAGCGAACACAACGCCATCTTCCAGTGCCTGCCGCGCGACTATGCGCGCGATCCGGATGCGAACGGCATCACCCGCTTGATCCTGACCGCTTCCGGCGGACCGTTCCGCGGCTGGTCGCGCGAGCGGCTGCAGGCGGTCACGCCGGACCAGGCCTGCGCCCACCCGCGCTGGAAAATGGGCCGCAAGATCTCGGTCGATTCCGCCACCATGATGAACAAGGGCCTGGAGGTGATCGAGGCGCAACGCCTGTTCGGCGTCGGCCCGGATCGCATCGAGGTACTGGTGCATCCGCAGAGCATCGTGCACTCGCTGGTGGAATACGCCGACGGATCGCAGCTCGCGCAACTCGGTTCGCCGGACATGCGTACCCCGATCGCGAACGCGCTGGCGTGGCCGGAGCGCATCGACGCCGGCGTGGCGCGCCTCGACCTCGCGACCGCGGCCCGCCTCGACTTCGAGGCGCCCGACCTCGTTGCATTTCCTTGCCTCGGCCATGCCTTCATGGCCTTGCGCGCCGGCGGATCGGCCCCGATCGTGCTGAACGCGGCGAATGAAATCGCCGTGGCCGCGTTCCTCGACGGACGCATCGGCTTCCTCGACATCGAACGCGTGATCGCCGGCTGCCTTGAGCGATCCGTTAACGAAGCGGCCGATACACTCGACGCCATCGTCGGCATCGACGCCGAGGCGCGGCGCCATGCCACCGCCGCTTTGAAGGGATAAGGAATGACCGACGTCTTCGGTTCGCTGTTCTGGTACGTGGTCACCATCGGCCTGCTCGTGACCTTCCACGAGTTCGGCCACTTCTGGGTCGCACGCCGCTGCGGCGTGAAGGTGCACCGGTTCTCGATCGGCTTCGGCCGGCCCTTGTGGACGCGCGTGGGCCGCGACGGCACCGAATACGTGCTGGCCGCGATCCCGCTCGGCGGCTATGTCTCGATGCTGGACGAACGCGCCGAGGACGTCGCGCCGGAACTGGCCCAGGCGGCGCTGAACCGCAAGCCGGTCTGGCAGAAGATCGCCATCGCCGCGGCCGGTCCCCTGGCCAACGTCCTGCTCGCCCTGGTCGTCTACTGGGCGATGTTCGTGGTCGGCAAACCCGACTTCCAGCCCGTGCTCGGCACGCCCGGCGGCATCGCCGCCGC
>CALMWD010000157.1 GCA_937873105.1 uncultured Rhodanobacteraceae bacterium | reverse complement strand
GGCCTTGCGTCCGGGCCAGTCCAGACGTTCGACCTGATACGGCGTCGACTGAACCATGTGGATCGCGCCTTCGTACAGCGTCAATGCCGCGGCGCTGTAGTCGACCTCGGCAATGATCTGCTGGCGCCCGTCGGTGCGATCGACGACGACGAAGTTGCCGTCCGCCACCGAGCGCAGGCTGACCGCGTTCGCCGGATAACTGTCGGCGATCCATTCCCAGCGCTCGCCTTCGCGATGGACGACGCCCGATTCCGCGAGCACCTCCAGATACGGGGTCGGCTGGATCGGTCCGAACCGCTCGCGCCCGACGAAGGGCAGCTCGAAGGCCGCGCAACGAATGTGGTCGAGCAGAATCAGGGCTTGGTCGGGGGCGATGCGGGCGTGTTCGGGCGGCGCGTCCTGGAAGAACTCGGGATGGCGCACGAGGTACTGGTCCAGCGGATCGCTGGACGCGACCAGCACGCCCAGACTCGGTTGCTGGCGCCGGCCGGCGCGGCCGAAGCGTTGCCAGGTTGCGGCAATGGTGCCGGGATAACCATTGAGCACGACCACATCCAGCGCGCCGATGTCGACGCCGAGTTCGAGCGCGTTGGTCGCGACGATGCCGTCGACCTGACCGGCGCGCATCTCGCGTTCGATCAGGCGCCGTTCGGTCGGCAGATAGCCGCCGCGGTAGGCGCGAACGCGCGCCGGCTTGCGCGGGTCGTGATCGAACACGTCCTTCAGGTACTTGGTCAGCACCTCGACCATGGTCCGCGACGCCGCGAAGACCAGGGTCTTGAGCCGGGCCTTGATGGCGAGCCGGGCGATGCGGTTCGACTGCGATCGCGCCGAAGCACGCAGGCCGAGGTCCGGATTCACGACCGGCGGATTCCACAACAGGACGTGTTTCTCGCCGACCGGCGCACCGCTGTCGGTGATTGCGTGCACCGATGCTTCGATCAGCGCGGCCGCGTGTTCGGCCGGATTGCCGATCGTGGCCGAGCACAGGATGAACTGCGGCGACGATCCGTAGAACGCGCAGATGCGCTTGAGGCGGCGGATCAGGTTGGCGACGTGCGCGCCGAACACGCCGCGATAGGTATGCACCTCGTCGATGACGACGTACTTGAGCTGTTCGAAGAACTGCGCCCACTTGGTGTGATGCGGCAGGATGGCCTGGTGCAGCATGTCCGGATTGCTGACGACGATCTCGCCGTGCAGGCGAATGGCCTGGCGCGCATCGCCGGGCGTGTCGCCATCGAAGGTGTTTGCGCGCACGCCGAGATCGCCGGCGCGATTGAGTTCGAGCAGTTCCGCGACCTGATCCTGCGCCAGCGCCTTGGTCGGGAACAGGAACAGGGATTTCGACTTCGCCGCCATCGCGTCGGCCAGCACCGGCAGCAGGTAACACAGCGACTTGCCGGAAGCGGTTGGCGTCACCACGACCACGTGTCGGCCGGCGCGTGCCGCGTCCCAGGCCTCGCCCTGATGGCTGTACAGCCGCTCGATGCCGCGCGCCTTCAACGCCCGCGCGATGCGGGGCGGCAAGTCTGCAGGCAACGGCACGTAGCGACCGGCACGCGCCGGCAGCGCGACGTGCGCGGTCACGCGATCGGCGTATTTGTGCTGCAGGCGTTCGGACAAAGCGGCGGCGTCGATCGGCGACGGCCGAGGCGCCGAATGACCGGCGCGGGCAGGCAGGGCGGACATCGGGGTTCTCCTCAGGGACCGCGATTGACCGCCACCGTTGTCTCAGCGCCTGAGACGACGGGAATCAGCGTCGGCGCGAAGCCAGACTGGCCGCCACGATCGCCAGCAGCGAGGCGGCGAATCCGGGCACCATCGCGTACAGCGCAAAAATGCCGCCGCGATCGGCCATCGCCATCCAGCCCACGACCGTGAGGCCGCCGGCCAGCACGCCGGCATAGGCGCCGATACGGGTCATGCGCGGCCAGTACAGCGACAGCACGATGGCCGGACCGAAGGTGGCGCCGAAGCCGGCCCAGGCGTCGCCGACCCGCGACAGCACCGTGCTGCTCGGATCGAGGGCGACGACGGAGGCGATCGCGGCGACGCCGAGCACCGCGAGGCGACCGACCCAGAGCAACTCGCGTGCACCGGCCTGCTTGCGGATCAGGCCGCGATAGAAGTCCTCGGCGAAGGCCGCCGACGACAGCAACAACTGCGCCGAGGCAGTGCTCATGATCGCCGCCAGCACCCCGGCCAGGCAGATGCCGGCCAGCCAGGGCGGGAAGAACTGCGCGCTCATCTGGATGAAGGCCTTCTCGGCGTCGCTGCCTTCGAGCCGCACCGGCAAGGCGCCGAGCGCGCTCATGCCGACCAGCATCGCCGCCGCCAGCACGACGATCTGCCAGGACATCGCGACGCGGCGGGCGATCCGCATCTGCTGCGGGTCGCGAATCGCCATGAAGCGCGCCAGGATGTGCGGCTGGCCGCAATACCCCAGGCCCCAGGCCAAGGCCGAAGCGATGCCGATCCAGCCGAGCGGGGCACCCTCGGCATTCGTCCATGGATTCAGCAGTTCGGCGTTGAACGCGTTCAGGGTCGCGTGCAGACCGTCGAAGCCGCCGACCAGATGCACGCCCATGGCCGCGACCAGGAGCAGCGCGAAAAACATCAGCGTGCCCTGCAGCACATCCGACCACGACACCGCCAGGAAGCCGCCGAGGAAGGTGTAGGCCAGCATCACGATCGAGCCCCAGAACACCGCCCAGGCATAGGGCAGCCCGAACAGCGATTCGAACAGGCGTCCGGCGGCGACGAACTGCGAACTCGCGTAGAGGATGAAGAACACCAGGATGAAAAACGCCGACAACGGCCGCAGCAGGCCGCCGACATCGTCGAAGGCGCGTTCGAAGTAGGCGGGCAGGGTCAGTGCATCGCCCAGCGCCTCGGTGCGTTCGCGCAGCGGTTGCGCGACGAAGCGCCAGTTCAGCCAGGTGCCGACCACGAGGCCGCCGACCAGCCAGGCCGATTCGATGCCGGCCAGATAGGCGAAGCCGGGCAGGCCGAGCAGCAGCCAGCCGGACATGTCGGTGGCCTGGGCCGACAGGGCCGTCACCCAGGGGCCGAGCGAGCGTCCGCCGAGGATGAAGTCCTTGAGGTTCGTGGTACGGCGCCAGGCCACGAAGCCGAGCACCAGGCAGATGCCGAGATAGACGGCGAAGGTCGCGATCAGGGTCGGGGTGTCGTGCGAGGGCATCCGGCGTTCCTCGGGGCGGGGACGCGCATGATGCCACCGCGTGGCCGGTCGGAATGCGCTCGTCGGGGCTTGCTGGTCGCCAGCGGACTGCCGTACCGTGCCGGCGCCCGTTCCGGAGCCGACGATGCGAATCTGCGTTTATTGCGCGTCCAGCGCGCAGTGCGATCCCGAATACCACCGCGCCGCATTCCGCCTCGGCGAGCTGCTGGCCGAAGCGGGCTGCATCACGGTCTATGGCGGCGGCGGCATGGGCTCGATGGGCGCGCTCGCCGACGGCGCCCTGTCGAAGCAGGGCCACGTGGTCGGCATCATTCCCCGCTTCATGACCGAAGTGGAATGGCAGCATCCGGGCCTGGCCACGCTCGACATCGTCGAGGACATGCGCGAACGCAAGCATCGACTGCTGACCGGTTCCGATGCCGTGGTCGCCCTGCCGGGCGGCTGCGGCACGCTGGAAGAGGTGTTCGAGGCGATCACGCTGAAGCGCCTCGGGCTCTACCTGAAGCCGATCGTGTTCGTGAACACGCGCGGCTTCTACGACGGCCTCCGCGACTTCCTGCAGCACACCATCCGCGAACGCATGATGGGCGAGGCGCACGCCGCGATGTGGCAGTTCGTCGACTCGGTCGAGGAAGTGCTGCCCGCCATCCGCGGCAGCGAAGCCTGGCCCGAACACGCGCGCGCGTTCGCGGCACTGAAGCCGGCCTGATTCAGCGACCCGCCGGCGCGTAGAGGGTGCGGTCGAGCTGCGGCAGCAACTGCTGCGTCAGCGCCCGGGCACCGGCTTCGTTCTGGTGGTACAGGTCGAAAAAATAGTCGCAGCGCGTGGTGTCGCCGTCGTCGAGCGCAGTGCTCAGGTCGATCAGCACGATCTCGCCGGATGCCGCCAGCGGATCCAGCACCAGGTGCGACCACGCGATCGCGCCCTGGGGCATCAGTTCCTTGCGCCAGACGTGGGTGATCGGCATCAGCACCACGACCGGCGGGCGCGGCCAACCCATGGCCCGGATCTGTGCGCGGCGCAATTCGGCGAGGGCGCGACGTTCTTCGGTCAAGGTGTCGGCGGTCAGCGCGCGCCAGTCCGGCGACACGCCGACACTCGGCAGCAAGGACTTGCACTGGTCGATCGGCGTCTGCTGCTCGGGGATCGTGGGTGCAGCCCGAGCACAATCGGCCACTGTGGCCAGTGGCAGTCCGCATAGATCGTGGCTGACGTGGGGACCGTCGAACAGCGGATGGCGGCCGTACTCGCGGAACCACTGCAGCGACTTGCGCAGTTCGCGCGGCGACTGCAGCGCGTGCTGCACCGCCTGCCGGTAACCGAACAACGCGGAGAAGACGCCATAGGTGTTGAGGTCCTTCGGGTCGAAGCGGAAGCGGATCTCGTCGTCGATCGACCACGGCGAGCGCATTGGCTGCACGATGGCGAGTTCGTAGCTGCCGTTGCTGCGCCAGGTCATGTCCGCGGCCGACAGCGCGATGACGACGCCCTGGACCTCGGGGCGTTCGCGGCGCAACCAGCGCGACTGCTCAAAGATCGTCATCCAATGGGAACCCGGCATGCTCAGATTCGCGTGCACGAGGCCGCGTTGCTGCGCGGCTGCGGCCAGCGCGGCATGGTCGAGGCCGTATTCGGCGCGTGAACTGCCGAGGGTGACGATGTCGATGCGACCGGCGTGCGCGCGCACCGCGTCGCGCATGCGGATGGTCGTGCCGGAATGGCTTTGCGGCGGCACCAGCGCATCCCAGGCGCCGAAGCGGAAGGCGGCCTCGATGGCCAGGAGCCCGAGGACGGCAAGCAGAAGTCGGAGCAGGATCGGCCGCATGTCAGAACTGGAAGTAGATGAAGGGTGCCGAATACTGCGGCGTCAGCAGGATCAGCATCAGCAGGCAGGCCAGCGTGGCCCCGGCGTGCAGCCACAACGGACCTTCGCCGATCCGGTGTTTCAGCTGGAAGCGCGCGCCCGCGAGGTGCATCAGCAGGAAGGCGGCGAGGGCAAGCGCCAGCATCTGCAGGGCGGCGATGCGGGAAGGCACGGTGAACAGGTCGCCGAGCTTGTCCAGCACCAACAGGCTGGCGGCGAGGTCCGGGGCGCGGAAGAAGATCCAGGCGAAGCAGACCAGGTGGAAGGTCACGAACCAGCGCACTGCCCGCATGCCGAACCGTTCCGACTGCCAGCCGGGAATGCGGAACAGCAGGCTGCGTTCGATCGCCAGCCACAGGCCGTGGATGCCGCCCCAGATCACGAAGTTCCAGCTCGCGCCATGCCACAGGCCACCGAGCAGCATGGTCAGCATCAGGTTCACCTGCGTGCGCGTCGGGCCTTTGCGGTTGCCGCCGAGCGCGATGTAGAGGTAGTCGCGCAACCAGCGCGACAGCGTCATGTGCCAGCGTCGCCAGAAGTCCTGCAGGCTGGTCGCGATGTACGGATAGTTGAAGTTCTGCGGGAAGCGGAAGCCAAACAGCAGGGCGATGCCGATCGCGATGTCGGTGTAGCCGGAGAAGTCGAAGTAGATCTGGAACGCGAAACCGTAGATCGCGAGCAGCACCGCGACCGGATCGCTGCCCGCGAGGTTGTTCCAGATCGGGTCGGTCGCCGCCGCCAGCGAATCCGCGAACACCACCTTCTTGACCATGCCGAAGAAGATCAGGATCAGCGCATACGCGATTTCCTTCGACGGAATGCGCTTCGGATGGTCGAGCTCCGCGAAGAATTCGCTGGCGCGCACGATCGGGCCGGCGACCAGTTGCGGGAAGAAGGCGATGAACAGGGCATAGTCCAGCAGGCTGCGGCGCGGCGGCAGTTCGCCGCGGTACACGTCGATCGTGTAGCTCATGCTCTGGAATGTGTAGAACGAGATGCCAACCGGCAGCAACACGTCGATCGCGCTGAACTGCAGGGTGCTGCCGAAGGTCGTGGCGACGTCGTTCGCGCTGGCGATCAGGAAGTTTGCATACTTGAAGAAGGCCAGCACGCCGAGGTTGACGATGACGCTGATCGTGATCAGCCGTCGCGGGTGCATGGTCTTCGCGAACCGCAGCCCGACCCAGTAGTCGAACACGGTCGAGAACAGGATCAGGCCGAGGTACTGCCAGTTCCAGGAGGCGTAGAAGTACCAGCTGGCCAGCAGCAGGATCCATTTGTGCAGCGTGGAATAGCGGCGCAGCGGCGCCGTCATCGCGTACACGACCAGGAAGAAGGCCACGAAGGCCCAGGAGTTGAAATTCATCGATGGCGTCGGCGCAGGCGCAATCCCGCATTATCGTGCGGTTGCGGGCTTCCCGCCATCGCGTCGCAGGCCATCGGTCACGGCGACTTCCGGGCCATGGCGGTTGCCTGCGGCGGCGCTAGCGTGCATCGATCTCCACCGAGGAAATCCATGCGCCCGTTGCTGCCGTTGCTGTTGTGCCTCCTGTCCGCTTCGGCCCGGGCCGATGACCTGGCGACCCTCGACGACGAGTTCGCCGCCCGTGAAG
>CALMWD010000156.1 GCA_937873105.1 uncultured Rhodanobacteraceae bacterium | reverse complement strand
GTTCAGATATACAAATTTGTATAGCACACGCATGCTTAATGCGATGGTAGATTCTAGCGCGTGCAGCAATTGCTCGCGACGCGTCGACGGCAGCTAATGCCAATGCCCGCGCGGCGGCGGCCCGGCCTGCTTCCAGCCGGCGCCGAGCGCTTGCAGGCGCTCGCTCTGCCGCCACGCCGATTCCAGGCGCAGGAAGGCGACGCGATGCGCGACGTCCGCTGCCAACCAAGCGTTCAACGCCGCTTCGTCCGCGTCCGACCACGATCCGCCGTCGCGCTGCGCCAGCCACTGCGCCGCGCGCTGTTCGATCTCAGTCCGCGTGCCGGCGTTCATCGCGCTGATCCACGACCGCGGCGCGCGTCTCGGCCGTCGCTGGGCCGCCGAACCAATGTTCGGCCAGCAGGCGCATGCCCTTGGCGATGTGTTTTTCCACGGTCTTCTCGGTGATGCCCAAACGCGCTGCCACGTCCTTCTGCGACAGTTCCTCGACGCGTCGCAGCCACACCACCTCGCGGCAGCGGTCGGGCAACCGGTCGAAAGCATCGGCCAGGTGCTTCAGCGCCTGGCGCCCGCCGCACCAGCGTTCCGGCGACACGTCGTCGATCAAGACGAGCGAAGGCTCGAAATCACCCATCGGCTCGATCGACACCACCTTCGCGCGCCGGGCGCGGTCGGCCAGCAGATTGCGCGCGGTCGCGAACAGGAAGGCCTTCGGCTGCGCCGGCAGCGCCGTGCCCGCGGCCTCGTAGACGCGCGTGTAGATGTCCTGGCGCAGGTCGTGCGCCTCCTCGAGATTCGGACACGCCTGACGCAGGTAGCGCAGCAGCGCTTCCTCGTGCACGAGAATCTCGTCGGCGAACCATCTGTCCAGCGCAAGTCGCATCGCGGCAACATAGCGCAAGCGGGGGGAAGCGCGCCCTGCTTCGTCTTGTGAAGAACCATTGCCAAGGGAGTGAACGATGTTGCGACGCACATGCTGGTCGATGCTGCTTTCCGCCCTGGGCTTGTGCGGCGCGCCCGCGTTCGCCGCGGACGACGGCCACTACGTGCTCGGCGACACGCGCGCCGAAACGCCCGGCGAAGTGCAGCCCGGCCTGCTGCTGATGGGCGGCGGCGACCGCAACTTCGCCGCGCTGCGCTGGTTCATGGCGCGCGCCGGCCACGGCCACATCGTGGTCTTGCGGGCGTCGCAGGCGGGCGAAATCGGCAAGGAATTCTTCAACGAGGTCGGCGGCATCCGATCCGTCGAGACCTTCGTGTTCGGCAACCGCGAACAGGCCGGCGACGAACGCGTGCTGGCGGCGCTGAAGCGCGCCGACGGCATCTTCATCGCCGGCGGCGACCAGTCGCGCTACGTCCGCTACTGGCGCGGCACGCCGGTGGGCGCGGCGCTCGATGCGCACGTCCGGGCCGGCAAGCCCCTGGGCGGCACCAGCGCCGGGCTGGCGATGCTGGGCGAATACCTCTACGGCGCGATGGACGGCGGCAGCCAGATCAGTCCGCGCGCGCTGGCCGATCCGCTCGGCCCCGAGAACACCATCGAAACCGGCTTCCTGCAGCTGGCGCTGCTGAAGGGCATCGTCACCGACACCCATTTCAGCGAACGCGGCCGCCTCGGCCGGCTGATCGCCTTCGTCGCCAAGGCGGAAGCGATGGCGGGACGGCCCCTGCTCGGACTCGGCGGCGACGAGGACGCCGCGGTCGCGGTGGAAGGCGACGGCACGGCGCGGGTGTACGCGACCTCGCCGCGCGCCGGCGCGATCCTGGTGAAAGGCGGCCTCGCCCGCCAGTCCGAAGACCTGCCGTTGAACGCGGCGCGCGTCGAGACCCTCGGCATCGGCGTCGACTCGGTCCTGCACC
>CALMWD010000155.1 GCA_937873105.1 uncultured Rhodanobacteraceae bacterium | reverse complement strand
GGTCATGAGTAGCAGCCTGACTGCAGATTGAAAGATCAGTGAACGTCGAAGTTGGTTTAACTAGCAGATGCGTCGTGCTCGTCCAGACAAACTGGAGCGCATCCCGTGTCGAGAGAACACGAATATGAAGGCGATGAGGGTGAGGGCACCGAGCCAACCGAGCGCGGGAATCGGTGTGGAATCTGCAAGCTGAAGCACGAGATCAAATCCGTTGTTCTCGTACACCGAATCTGAGATGACATATCCCGCTTCCGATTGCGGCGTGGACGGATCTATGTACATTCTCATGGAGGAATCGAGACTCATGCCGGGGTACATTCGAACGCGAAGTTGGCATGACGACTCGCCGCCGGCTGGTGCCGTGGGCATGACGAATCGTGGACCGCTGAAGGCATTGCAGCTGTTGAAGAATGGTGCCGCAGCGCACCCGCCGGGGAAATCGCCGTCAATGTCGAACAGAGGAAGCCCTTCCGAGCATGCGCCGAAGACCGTATTGCCTACCGCCACACCGGATGAATTCTCGAGAGACACGCGGAAGAACGCTTCAGACGAACTTCGTGTCGGGAGTGGCAGCTCCGCGCGCACGCGAAGGTTTAGATCGGCGAGATTGCCGATGATCCAGTTTGCCGGTTCGATGACGAGCCCTTGAGACTCGTGCATGCCCCCGAAGTCGACCAGATTCGTCTGAAGCAGGGGAGACGCATCGCGCGTGTAAGTCAATGCACAGGAAACGGACTCGCCACTTTGCAGAGCTGTCGAAGACAACCTCACCCATTGCGGGGTGAATGAGATCGAACAGGGAGCAGCGGTGGTTATGGTGATCCCGGGCAACGCGGCTACGAACAACTCCGGTTCGGCGTAGTCGAAGCCGGAGTTGTTGTGCAGTCTGATGTCGATCGAGACTGATTCGGAAGGACGTGGCGAAAGCTCGATCTGCTGCGCATCAACCTGACGAGTCAGCAAGACCATGACCAGAAAAGCAAGAAGCAGACGTGCGCTCACGCTACTTCTTCTTCGCGAACAGCGCGTCGAGCGCGTTTTCGTAGGCGTGGTAGCCGATGCGGTCATAGAGTTCTTCGCGGGTCTGCATCAGCTCGATGACCGACTGCTGGTGGCCGTCGCGGCGGATCGCCGTGTAGACGGCTTCGGCGGCCTTGTTCATGGCGCGGAACGCGGACAGCGGATAGAGCTGGATGCCGACGCCGACCGACGCGAGCTCGTCGCGGGTGAACAGCGGCGTCTTGCCGAACTCGGTGATGTTGGCGAGCACCGGCACCTTCACCGCGTCGACGAAGCGCCGGTAGGTCGGCAGGTCGTAGGCGGCTTCGGCGAAGATGCCGTCGGCACCGGCCTCGACGCAACGCTGCGCGCGCTCGATCGCCGCATCGACGCCGTCGACCGCAATCGCGTCGGTGCGCGCAATCAGGAAGAAGTCGGCATCGGTCTTGGCATCGGCCGCCGCCTTGACGCGGTCGACCATCTCGTCGGCCGACACGATTTCCTTGCCCGGGCGGTGGCCGCAGCGCTTGGCGCCGACCTGGTCCTCGATGTGGCAGGCGGCTGCGCCGGCCTTGATCAGCGACTTCACCGTGCGCGCGATGTTGAATGCGCTCGGGCCGAAGCCGGTGTCGATGTCGACCATCAGCGGCAGGTCGCAGACGTCGGTAATGCGGCGGCAGTCGATGAGCACGTCGTCCATCGTGTTGATGCCGAGATCGGGCATGCCGAGCGAACCGGCGGCCACGCCGCCGCCCGAAAGATAGATCGCCTTGTACCCTGCCCGCTTGGCGAGCAGCGCATGGTTGGCATTGATCGCGCCGATCACCTGCAGCGGCTTTTCGGCAACGAGAGCGGCGCGGAATCGCGCGCCGGGGGAAGTCGTCATCTTCGTCTCCATGAAGGAAGCGGCCCGTAGGCCGCTTCGGTGCTTACAGCAGATGCGCGACGCCGGCGCGCTCTTCCTCGAGTTCGGCCAGGGTCTTGTCCATCATCGCGCGGCTGTAGTCGTCGATCGGCAGGTCCCGGATGCGGGTGTATTCGCCGTTCGCGCAGGTCACGGCGACGCCGTACATCACGTCTTCCGGGATGCCGTAGCTGCCGTCCGAGGGCACGCCCATCGTGACCCACTTGCCGTTCGTGCCGAGCACCCAGTCGCGGACGTGATCGATGGCGGCATTCGCGGCCGAGGCGGCCGAGGCCAGCCCGCGTGCCTCGATGATCGCGGCGCCGCGCTTGCCCCCCTTCGGGATGAAGGTCTCGCGGTTCCAGGTCTCGTCGTTGATCAGGTCCTTGAGCGACTTGCCGCCGACGCTGGCGAACCGGTAGTCGGGATACATGGTCGGCGAGTGGTTGCCCCAGACGACCAGCTTCTCGATGTCGGCCACGGCGACGTTGGCCTTGGCCGCGAGCTGGCTGAGCGCGCGGTTGTGGTCGAGGCGCAGCATCGCGGTGAAGTTCTTCTTCGGCAGGTCCGGCGCCGACTTCATCGCGATGTAGGCATTGGTATTGGCCGGATTGCCGACCACCAGCACCTTGATGTCGCGGCTCGCGGTTTCGTTCATCGCGCGGCCCTGCTCGGTGAAGATCTTGGCGTTTTCGAGCAGCAGGTCCTTGCGCTCCATGCCCGGGCCACGCGGACGCGCCCCCACGAGCAACGCCACGTCGGCGTCACGGAAGGCTTCCTTCGGATCGGCGGTGCCGACCATGCCGGCGAGCAGCGGGAAGGCGCAGTCTTCGAGCTCCATCATGCAGCCCTTGAGCGCCGCCTGGGCCTTGTCCATCGGCAGTTCCAGCATCTGCAGGATGACCGGCTGGTCCTTGCCGAGCATCTCGCCCGAGGCGATGCGATACAGCAGCGAATAACCGATCTGGCCGGCAGCACCGGTGACGGCAACACGGACGGGCTTCTTCATGGCAACGATTCCTGGAAAACAGTCGAAAGGGAGG
>CALMWD010000154.1 GCA_937873105.1 uncultured Rhodanobacteraceae bacterium | reverse complement strand
CGCAGCTGCTTCAGTCGATTGCCCTTGTAGTAGAACCGCGTCTCGCCTTCGCCGCGGCGCTTGCGCGGCCGAGTCGTCTTGCCGCCTTCGACCAAGGTCGCATTCGAACGCTTGTTCGCTTTTTGGTTCGGCATATCAATGCCTTGCGAAGTGTTTGACCAATTCAATACTTCTCATTGAAACATTCGGTTTGTCAAACCAATGGGCCAGGCGTAGCGTCCGGACATCGGCGGGAATGTGGAGGGCATTCCGGTCGGACCCACGAGCCGAACGAGGAATTCGTATGTCCGCAGCTTCCGCATCGCCCATCGTCGCGCAGGCGGCCGCCACCCCGGTCCATGCCCAGGTGCTGACGCCGGCCGCCCTCGACCTGCTCGCCGAACTGCATCGCCGTTTCGAACCCACTCGCCAGGCCCTGCTGGCGGCGCGCCGCGAACGCCAGGCGCGCTTCGACGCCGGCGAGCTGCCGGATTTCCTGCCCGACACCCAGGCCATCCGCGACGGCGACTGGCGCGTGGCCGACATTCCGGCCGCGATCCGCGACCGCCGCGTCGAGATCACCGGCCCGGTCGACCGCAAGATGATCATCAATGCGCTGAACTCGGGCGCCAAGGTGTTCATGGCCGATTTCGAGGATTCCTCGAGCCCGGTCTGGGAGGCGATGCTCGACGGCCAGCAGAACCTGCGCGATGCCGTCGCCGGCCACATCGAATACACCTCGCCCGAGGGCAAGCACTACGCACTGAAAGCGGATTCGAAGACGGTGCTGATGGTGCGCCCGCGCGGCTGGCATCTGGACGAGAAACATGTGCATGTGGACGGACAGCGCCTGAGCGGCTCGCTGTTCGACCTGGCCCTGTTCGCCTTCCACAACGCGACCACGCTGGCCGCAAAGGGCCTCGGTCCGTTCTTCTACCTGCCGAAGCTGCAAAGCCACAAGGAAGCGGCGCTGTGGGACGAGGTCTTCGCCTTCGTCGAGGTGCGCCTCGGTCTGGCGATCGGCACGATGAAGGCGACGGTGCTGATCGAGACCTTGCCGGCCGTGTTCGAGATGGACGAGATCCTGCACGCACTGCGCGGCCGCATCGTCGGCCTCAACTGCGGCCGCTGGGACTACATCTTCAGCTACATCAAGACGTTCCGTGCGCATCGCGACCGCGTGCTGCCGGAGCGCACCCAGATCGGCATGACCGTGCCCTTCCTGAAGGCCTATTCGGAATGGCTGATCCGCGTGTGCCATCGGCGCGGCGCCTTCGCCATGGGCGGCATGGCCGCACAGATTCCGATCAGCCGGGATGCCGAAGCGAACGAGGCCGCGATGGCCAAGGTGCGGGCCGACAAGCAGCGCGAAGTCTCGGCCGGGCACGACGGCACCTGGGTCGCGCATCCGGGCCTGATTCCGATCGCGCAGGGCATCTTCGACGCCGGCATGCCGACGCCGAACCAGCTGCACGTCACGCGCGAAGACGTGACGGTCACGCGCGATGCACTGATCACGCCGAGCACCGGCACGATCACGCGCGCCGGTTTCCTCAACAACATCGATGTCTGCGTGCGTTACGTCGCCGCCTGGCTCGACGGTCTCGGCTGCGTGCCGATCCATCATCTGATGGAAGACGCGGCCACCGCCGAGATCTCGCGTGCGCAGCTCTGGCAATGGCTGCATGTCGGCGGACTCGCGTTCGACGACGGCACGCCGCTCGACTTCGCCGCCTTCGATGCCGCGATCGCCTCGATCCGCGAGCGTGTTGATCCCGCGGGTTTGCCCGGAGAGCAAAAGTTCGACGAGGCCGTCGCACTGTTGTCGGCATGGACGCACGCCGACGAACTCGTCGAGTTCCTGACGCTGCCTTGCTACGAGCGTCTCGCGTAACGCCGCACCACCGCTGTCCCTCCCCTTCGCGCACCACCCCGTCCTCCCCGACGACACCGCCACCGAGGTAGATCATGAAGACCACGCTCCCCACTGCCGAACAAATCAAACTGGACTGGGCCAGCAATCCGCGCTGGGCCGGCGTCAAGCGCGGCTACACCGCCGAGGACGTGGTCCGCCTGCGCGGTTCCGTGCATGTCGAGCACACGCTCGCCAAGCGCGGCGCCGAGAAGCTCTGGCACTACCTGCACACCGAACCCTTCGTGAATGCGCTTGGCGCAATGACCGGCAACCAGGCCATGCAGCAGGTCAAGGCTGGCCTCAAGGCGATCTATCTCTCCGGCTGGCAGGTCGCGGCCGATGCCAATACCGCGGGCGCGATGTACCCGGACCAGTCGCTGTATCCGGTCGACTCGGTGCCGAACGTCGTGCGCCGCATCAACAACACCCTGCTGCGCGCCGACCAGATCCACCATGCCGAAGGCAAGGACGACATCGACTGGCTGCAGCCGATCGTGGCCGATGCGGAGGCCGGCTTCGGCGGCGTGCTGAACGCCTTCGAGCTGATGAAGCACATGATCGAGGCCGGCGCCTCGGGCGTGCACTGGGAAGACCAGCTGGCGAGTGCCAAGAAGTGCGGCCACATGGGCGGCAAGGTGCTGGTGCCGACCCAGGAAGCGGTGCAGAAGCTGATCGCGGCGCGCCTCGCCGCCGACATCGCCGGCGTGCCGAGCGTGATCGTCGCGCGCACGGATGCCATGGGCGCGGCCCTGCTCACCAGCGACATCGACGACAACGACAAGCCGTTCTGCAACGGCAAGCGCACCGTGGAAGGTTTCTACGAGACCAACATGGGCATCGAACAGGCGATCTCGCGCGGCCTCGCCTATGCGCCTTACGCCGACCTGATCTGGTGCGAGACCTCGACGCCGAACCTGGACGAGGCGCGCCAGTTCGCGGAAGCCATCCACGCCAAGTTCCCCGGCAAGCTGCTCGCCTACAACTGCTCGCCGAGCTTCAACTGGAAGAAGAACCTGGACGACGCCACCATCGCCAAGTTCCAGCGCGAACTG
>CALMWD010000153.1 GCA_937873105.1 uncultured Rhodanobacteraceae bacterium | reverse complement strand
CGACCACGGCGGCGACGCCGCGCGTCGCCTGGGCCGCGAGCTGCACGGCGCCGCGCAGGTCCGACACCGCGATGCGCGGCGGACGTGCATTGCGGCGGGGCTCGGTCACCTTCGATCGCTCCTGGGGCATGAACCGAGCCTGCGCCGGCCCGCTAGAGCACTGCGGATGGGGGATTCGTGCCAAGCTCGCGAGCCTTGCGCCATTCCCGCGGCGAATGACCGGTCTGGGCCTTGAAGGCGCGCGACAGGGCCGCGACGCTGCCATAGCCGACTTCGTCGACGATGTGCTTGAGTGCGCGGCCTTCGTCGAGCAATTGTTGTGCGACGGTCAGGCGCCAGCCGGCCAGGTAGTCGCCCGGCGTGATTCCGATCTGCACGCGGAAGGTTTCCGCGAACTGCGTGCGCGACGTGCAGCAGATCCCGGCCAGGGTCGCCAGGCTCCAGGGTTTTCCGGGTTCGCCATGCATCGCGATCAGGGCGCGGCTGATCTGCGGGTGCGCAAGTCCCGCGAACAGGCCGCTGCGCTCCGGTGCGGTGGCCATCAACCGGCGCAGGATCTGGATCAGCACGACCTCGAACAAGCGGTCGACGACCAGTTGCCGCCCGCAGCGTTGCGCGAAGGCTTCGCGGAACAGCAGGTCGAGCACCGGCGCCGCCCCGTCCAGTGCGGACAAGGGCAGCCAGACGAAGGCAGGCAGGGCGGCGGTGAGCGGATTTCGGGCGCCGTCGCCGAACTCGATGAAGGCGCAGGCCATGTCGGCGCCGCGGGTCGCGTCGCTGATGAAGCGGTGCGCATAGGGACGCGGATAGAACAGCAGGCTGGGTTCGGCGACGTCGATGGCCGAGCCGTCTGGATGTTCGACGCGCAGTTCGCCGCCGCCCAACAGATGCAATTGGCCGCGCCCCTGTTCCGGCGCGAAATCGTTGACGCCGCACAGCGGCCCGGAATGGAACAGGCGCGCGCTGACGCGAAAACGGCTGAGCAGGGCTTCGAGGCGATCGGTCTGCATGTCTGTACGAAATGGCAACTAATGCGAACGATAGATCGCTTTTCGTACGAATGCGAGTTCTAAAGTGCCTCCCGTGCAATCCGCACGTCCCCCATGAATGGAGTCCGCCATGTCCTACATCCCGCCGATTCAGCCGGCCCAGACCGACGCCGCCACCCGCGCCACGCTGGAGGCCTTCAAGGCCAAGCTCGGCAGCACCCCGAACATGTTCCTGACCATGGCACAGGCGCCGGTGGCCCTGAACGCCTACGTGCAGCTGGCCGACGTGACCGCGCGGGGCAAGCTCGACGCGAAGCAGCGCGAGCAGATCGCGCTCGCCGTCGGCGACGCCAATGCCTGCGACTACTGCCTGGCCGCGCATTCCGCCATCGGCACGATGGTCGGCCTGAAGCCGGAGCAGATCGCTCAGGCGCGTGCCGCACAGGCCGGATCGGTCCAGGACCGCGCCCTGCTGCAGCTGGCGAAGCGCATTGTCGAGACCCGCGGCCGCGTGCCGGTGGCCGAACTCGATGCGTTCAAGGCTGCCGGCCACGACGACGCGACGATCCTCGAAGTGCTGGTCAATGTCGTGCTGAACATCTACACGAACTACACCAACCACCTGGCCGGTACCGAGATCGATTTCCCGGCGGCCCCTCGCGCACTGGCCGCCTGAGCGGCGCCCGCCCAGGCACCGGCGGCCGCGCAGGCGGTCGCCGGGCCACTAGACTGCGGCATGTCGAACGGAGCGCCGCATGGCCGCAGCCCTGAAGGACCAGTTCGGCCCGAGCGTGCCGCGCGCCATCGCCGACATGCTCGCGGCCGTGCACGAAGGCTTTCCGCGCGAGGCCTTCCTGCGCGATGCGCTCGATGGCTACGAACCGCTGTCGCTGACCGAACGCGCGCGCCGGATCAGCCGCGCGCTGCGCACGCACCTGCCCGGGGACTACGCGCAGGCGATCCGCCTGCTGCTCGCCTCGACGCAGGTGCCGCATGCGCATCGCGCCGCGCAGGGCATGGGCGGATTCCTGTTCATGCCGCACACGTATTTCGTTGCCGACTACGGTCTCGATCATTTCGAGGACTCGATGCGGGCGCAGCATGCGCTGACCCAGCGTTTCACCGCCGAATTCAGCATCCGGCCCTTTCTCGAGCGCCATCCGGACGCGACGCTGGCGCGGCTTGAGCAGTGGACGCGCGACCCCAGCCCGCACGTGCGCCGGCTGGTGTCGGAGGGCACGCGTCCGCGCCTGCCTTGGGCGCCGCGGCTGCGCGCCTTCCAGCGCGATCCGACCCCGGTGCTGGCCCTGCTCGAACGACTCAAGGACGATCCCGAGTTGTACGTGCGCCGTTCGGTCGCGAATAACTTGAACGACATCGGCAAGGATCATCCCGATCGGCTCGCCGAGGTCGCCCGCCGCTGGCTCGACGGCGCCTCTCCGGAGCGGCGCTGGATCGTGCGGCATGCGCTGCGTTCGGCGATCAAGCGCGCCGAGCCGGGGGCCTTGTCGGCGCTCGGTTACGGCGATGCGCCGGAGCTGGCCATCGAGCAGGTGCGGATCTCGCCCGGGCGGGTGCGCGAAGGCGGATGCGTCGAGATCGGTTTCGCGCTCCGCAACACCGGCGCCCGGCCGCAGTCGGTGATGGCCGACCTCGTCGTGCACTACGTCAAGGCCAGCGGCGCGACCTCGCCCAAGACCTTCAAGCTCAAGGCCGTGGCGCTCGTGCCGGGCGAACGCGTCGCGCTGTCGAAGACGCTGCGCCTGGTGCCGATGACGACGCGCAGGCACTATCCCGGCGAGCATCGCGTCCAGGCGCAGTTGAACGGCCACGCGCAGGACCTCGGCGCCTTCGTGCTGTCGACCTGAACAGGGTCCGCGGCGACGCCGCGATTGCTAAGATGGCCAATCCCGTCCGGCCTGCCCCTGGGGCTGATGAATGACCCGCATCCTCGGCATCGACCCCGGTTCGCAGCGCACCGGCATCGGCATCATCGATGCGTTGCCGGACGGGCGTTGCGTGCATGTCTTCCACACCGCGCTGCATCTGCTCGACAACGAGACCTTCCATCTGCGCCTGAAGCAGATCTACGACGAAGTCGGCGAGATCGTCGAGACGCATCGTCCGACCGAAGTCGCGATCGAGCGCGTGTTCATGGCGCGCAATCCGGATTCGGCGCTGAAGCTCGGCCAGGCCCGCGGCGCGGCCATCGTCGCCGTGGTCGGCAAGGGGTTGGCGCTGACCGAATACGCGCCCAAGGAAGTGAAGCAGGCCGTGGTCGGCAGCGGATCCTCGGACAAGACCCAGATCCAGCACATGGTCGGCGTGTTGCTGTCCTTGCCGGGCAAGCTGCAGGCCGACGCCGCCGACGCGCTCGCGATCGCATTGACGCACGCGCACACCCGCGCCAGTCTCACCCGCCTCGGCATTCCGCGCACGGCCTGGAGACGCAGATGATTGGACGCCTGAAGGGCGTGTTGGTGATGAAGGCGCCGCCGGCGCTGATGGTGGACGTGAACGGCGTCGGCTACGAACTCGAAGCGCCGATGTCGACGTTCTACGAACTGCCGGAGCTCGGGCGCGAAGTCATCCTGGTCATCCACTACGCGCAGAAGGAGGACGCCGTGAACCTCTACGGCTTCCAGTCCGAGCGCGAGCGCAGCCTGTTCCGTACCCTGCTCAAGGTCAGCGGCATCGGCGCGAAGACGGCGTTGTCGATCCTGTCCGGCGTTTCCGCGGACGATTTCGCGCGCATGGTCGCGAACAGCGACATCACCGCGCTGACGCGCATTCCCGGCATCGGCAAGAAGACCGCAGAGCGCATCGTGGTGGAACTGCGCGACAAGCTCGGCGCCGGGCTGGCGCCGGTCGCCGCCGGCGGCGTGAAGATCGTCGCCCACGACCCGGTCGCCGAGGCCTCGGCGGCGCTGGAGCAGTTCGGCTACAAGCCTGCGGAGATCGCCAAGTTGTTGAAAGACGCGGCGGAGCCGGGCGATTCGGCCGAGACAATCATTCGCAAGGCGCTGAAGGCCGCATTGCGCACCTGACATGGCTACACTACGCGACCTTTTTCCGGGCCGCAGCGGCTGACACCGGGTGACATGGGCGCTTCCAACGAACAGCAGGGTGCGAAGGGCGGACTGATCGGTCTGGCCGTCGCGGCGGTCGGCGTGGTCTTCGGCGACATCGGCACCAGCCCGCTCTACACCATGCGCGAGGCCTTCCACGGCCCGCATGCGATGCCCCTGACCGAAGGCAATGTCTTCGGCGTGTTGTCGCTGGTCTTCTGGTCGCTGATCCTCGTGGTGTCGGTGAAGTACGTGGTCTTCATCATGCGCGCCGACAACCGCGGCGAGGGCGGCATCATGGCGATGATGGCCCTGGCGATGCAGGCGGTCGGCGACAACCGCGCGGCGCGGCGGTTCATCATCGTGCTGGCCCTGCTCGGCGCGGCCCTGTTCTACGGCGACGGCGTCATCACCCCGGCGATGTCGATCATGGGCGCGGTCGAGGGCCTGAAGGTCGCGGCGCCGGCCTTCGAGGAATACGTGGTGCCGATCACGCTGGTCATCGTGGTCGGCCTGTTCGCGTTCCAGCGCAGTGGCACGGCCCGGGTCGGCGCGGTGTTCGGGCCGGTCATGGTCTGCTGGTTCCTGGTGCTCGGCGGACTCGGCCTGGCCGAGATCCACGAGTACCCGACCATCCTGAAGTCGTTGAACCCCTGGTACGGCGTGCTGTTCTTCGCCGCGCACCCGATGGTGTCCTTCCTCGCGCTGGGCACCGTGGTGCTGGCGATCACCGGGGCCGAAGCCGTCTATGCCGACATGGGCCACTTCGGACGCGGCCCGATTCGTATCGCCTGGTACTGGATCGTGTTCCCGGGCCTGGTGCTGAACTACCTCGGCCAAGGCGCCTTGGTGCTGGCGCATCCGGAAACCGCACGCAATCCGTTCTACCTGCTGGCGCCGGACTGGGCTCTGTACCCGATGATCGGCCTCGCCACGGCGGCGGCGGTGATCGCCTCGCAGGCGGTGATCTCGGGCGCGTTCTCGGTCACCCGCCAGGCGGTGCAGCTCGGCTTCGCGCCGCGCATGCAGATCAAGCACACCTCGGACGAGACCGTCGGCCAGATCTTCGTGCCCTGGATCAACCGTTTCCTGCTGATCGCCATCGTGCTCGTCGTGATCGGCTTCGAGACCTCGTCGAACCTGGCCGCGGCCTACGGCATCGCCGTCACCGGGACCATGCTGATCGACACCATTCTGGCGCTGATCGTGGCGCGCATGATGTGGAAGTGGAACAAGTGGATCGTGGTCCTGGTCGGCGCCGTGTTCCTGGCCATCGACGCCGCCTTCTTCGCCGCCAACGCGATCAAGATCCCGCACGGCGGCTGGTTCCCGCTGGTGCTCGGCGCCGGCCTGTACCTGCTGATGTCGACCTGGCGCAAGGGACGCTCGCTGGTGGTGGCGCAGATGCGCAAGGAGAGCCTGGCGCTGAAGCCCTTCATCGCCTCGATCGCCGCGCATCCGCCGCTGCGGGTGCCGGGCACGGCGGTGTTCATGACCGCGAACCAGGAGGGCGTGCCGCATGCGATGCTGCACAACCTCAAGCACAACAAGGGCCTGCACGACCGCAACGTGCTGCTCACCGTCGAGACCGTGGAGACGCCGATCGCCGAACCCGGCGAACGCATGAAAGTCGAGCCGCTCGGCCACGACTTCTACGCGATGTACCTGCGCTACGGCTTCGCCGAGGAGCCGAACGTGCCGAAGACCCTGGCCGGCTGCGAATCCTGCGGCCTGCCCTTCGACATGATGGACACCACCTTCTTCCTGTCGCGCGAAACCCTGATCCCGAGCCAGGAGGAGGGCATGCCGCTGTGGCGCGACAAGCTGTTCGCGTTCATGGCCCGCAATGCGCAGTCGGCCACCACCTTCTTCCAGATCCCCGGCAATCGCCTGATCGAACTCGGCACCCAGGTCGAGATCTGACCCGCGGGCGCGGCATCCGCGCCGCTACAATCGGGCGATGACCGACGCCCGCATCACCTCCGCCGCCGCGACCCGCGAAGACGACGCCATCGAAGCCAGCATCCGCCCGAAGCGCCTGGCCGAATACCTCGGGCAGGCGCCGGTGCGCGAGCAGATGGCGATCTACATCGAGGCCGCCAAGCGGCGCGCGCAGTCGCTCGACCACGTGCTGATCTTCGGGCCGCCGGGCCTCGGCAAGACCACGCTGTCCCAGGTCATCGCCAACGAACTCGGCGTGAACCTGCGCCAGACCTCGGGGCCGGTGCTGGAGCGCGCCGGCGACCTGGCCGCGCTGCTCACCAACCTGCAGCCGCACGACGTGCTGTTCGTCGACGAGATCCATCGTCTCTCGCCGGTGGTCGAGGAAGTGCTGTACCCGGCGATGGAGGACTTCCAGATCGACATCATGATCGGCGACGGCCCGGCCGCGCGCTCGATCAAGCTCGACCTGCCGCCGTTCACGCTGATCGGCGCGACCACGCGCGCCGGCCTGCTCACCGCGCCGCTGCGCGATCGCTTCGGCATCGTCCAGCGCCTGGAGTTCTACGAGCGCGGCGAGCTGGCGCAGATCGTCGCGCGGTCTTCGCGCATCCTCGGCATCCATTGCGACGCCGAGGGCGCCGACGAGATCGCGCGCCGCTCGCGCGGCACCCCGCGCATCGCCAACCGCCTGCTGCGGCGCGTGCGCGACTACGCCGAAGTGCGCGGCGAGGGCCATATCGACCGCGCCATCGCGGCCCAGGCCATGGCCATGCTCAAGGTCGACGAAGAAGGCTTCGATGCGCTCGACCGGCGCATGCTGTCGATGATCATCGAGAACTTCGACGGCGGCCCGGTCGGGGTCGAATCGCTGGCGGCGGCGCTGAGCGAGGAACGCGGCACGCTCGAGGACGTGATCGAACCCTACCTGATCCAGCAGGGCTTCCTGGTCCGTACCGCCCGCGGGCGCATGGCCTCGGCCAAGGCCTACAAGCACTTCGGGCTGAGCCCGCCGCGACGCGCCGACGCCCCGGTCGCCGACCTGTTCGGGGCCGGCGAGTGAATCCCGCGCCCTTCGCCTGGCCGATCCGCGTCTACTACGAGGACACCGACGCCGGCGGTGTCGTCTACCACGCCCGCTACCTGCACTTCCTCGAACGCGCCCGCACCGAATGGCTGCGCGCCATCGGCGTGGATCAATCGCGGCTGAAGCGCGAGCGCGGGCTGGTGTTCGTGGTCGGCAGGCTTTCGCTATCCTTCCGCCGCCCCGCCAGGCTCGACGACGAATTGCATGCGACCTGCGTGCTCGCCGAGCGGCGCGGGGCCAGCCTTCGTTTCACCCAGGAACTGCGCCGGGCCGACAGCGGCGAACTGCTGCTCGACGCCGAGGTGCTCGCGGCCTGCGTGAACGCCGATTCCTTCCGTCCCGCGGCCCTGCCGCGCGACCTGTTTCCGGAGTAGACGATGCCCTCAGTCCTGTCCCTGCTCAGCCTCGCGGCCAGCGCGGCTGCGCCGATCGAGTTGGGCGATGCCGCGCAGGCCGCCGCCGCCGCCGCGCCGCACGTGGCCGGCGAACTCGACGTGCTCAAGCTCATCCTCGGCGCGTCGCTGCCGGTCAAGCTGGTCATGGGCCTGTTGCTCGCGGCCTCGCTGATGAGCTGGACCATCATCCTCGGCAAGCGCAGCGCGCTGGAACGCGCGAAGAAGTCCGCCACCGAGTTCGAAGAGCGCTTCTGGTCCGGCGGCGACCTCGCGGCACTGTTCAAGGAAGTCTCGGCGCCGGGCAAGGAGAGCGAAGGCCTGGCCGGCATCTTCGAGGCCGGTTTCCGGGAGTTCGCGCGGTTGCGCGCGCGCCGCGCGATGGATCCGCGCATCATGGTCGAAGGCGCGCAGCGCGCCATGCGCGCCGCGGCCGGGCGCGAGGTCGACCGCCTGGAGAAGGACCTCGAGTTCCTCGCCAACGTCGGCTCGATCTCGCCCTACATCGGCCTGTTCGGCACGGTCTGGGGCATCATGATCGCCTTCATGGACCTGAGCGGGGCCAAGACCGCGACGATCGCGACGGTCGCACCGCCGATCTCGGAAGCGCTGATCGCCACCGCGATGGGCCTGTTCGCGGCGATTCCCGCGGTCTGGGCCTTCAATCGCTTCTCGAATCTGGTGGAGCGGCTCAACGTTCGCTTCGACGCCTTCCAGGAGGAGTTCTCGTCGATCCTCCAGCGCCAGGCGCACATCGAGGACAACCATTGACCCCGGTTCGCACCACGACCCGTTGGAGCTGACATGGCCCTCGCCGGAAAACTGCGCAAGCGCAGGAAACTGAAGTCCGAGATCAACGTCGTGCCGTACATCGACGTGATGCTCGTGCTGCTCATCATCTTCATGGTCACGGCGCCGATGCTGAACCTCGGCGTCGACATCGACCTGCCCGAATCGAACGCGAAGTCGGTGTCGCTGGACTCCGAGCCGGTGCTGGTCAGCATCGCCCGCGACGGCACGATGTACCTGACGCTCGGCGAAGAGAAGCGCGAACCGATCGAGATGGCCGAACTCGGCGTCAAGGTCGCGGCCTTCGTGCGCCAGAACCCGAAGGTGCCGGTGCTGGTCGGTGGCGACGCCTCGATCGACTACGGCAAGGTCTACGAGATCATGGTCGTGCTGCAGCAGGCCGGCGTGCCCCGCGTCGGGCTGATGAGCCAGCCTGCCGGCGACAAGAAGGCGCGCTGACATGGCCGCGCGTCGCGACGACCCCTGGCTGGCCTTCGGCGGCTCGCTGCTGCTGCACGCCGGCCTCGTCGCGATGGTGTTCCTGGCGATGTGGCTGAAGCCGGACATCGAACCGACCGATGTCGCCGGACCGGTGATCGATGCCGTCCTGGTCGATTTCAGCGCGCCGCCGCTGCCTTCCAGCGCGTCCAGGCCCAGGCCGGCGCCGCCGAAACCCGAGCCGCCCAAGCCCGAGCCGCAGCCGGAACCGCCACCGCCGCCGCCCGAAGAAACGAAGACGCCGCCGCCGGCGCAGGACCGCATCGACCAGGAAAAGGTGCGCCTGGCCGCCGAGGCGCTGGAGAAGGCCGAGCGCGAGCAGGAAGAGAAGCGCAAGCAGGAGCAGATCGACCTCGACCGCCAGGAAGAACTGACCAAGATGGAACGCGAGCGCCAGAAGCAGCTCGAGGACATCAAGCGCCTGCGCGAAGAGGCCGAGCGCAAGCGCAAGCTCGAGGAGCAGAAGCTGGCGCAGTTGCAGGACAAGCAGAAGCAGGCTGATGCCGACAAGCAACGCGCGCTCGAACAGCAGCGCATGGACCAGCTCGCCCAGCAGGAGGCCGCGCAGCGCGCCGGCACCAATGGCCGCGACCAGTCTTTGTTGGGCCAGTACATCGTCGCCATTCAGAATTCCGTGAGGGCCAATTGGTTGCGGCCAGATTCAGTTCAGTCGGTTCGCTGCACAGTCCGTATCGTGCAAATCCCCGGTGGCGAAGTGATCTCCGCCAGCATTGTCGGAACTTGCAACGCTGATGACTTGACTAGGCGATCTGTTGAAGCCGCGGTTCAACGTGCATCGCCGCTGCCCTATCGTGGATTCGAGACCGTGTTCGTCCGATCGATCGATTTCAACTTCTGCTACCCGGAGACTCTATGCGGCGGATGAAGCAACTACTGGCCACATTGTTCCTGCTCGCGACCTGTTCGGCTTCGGTCTGGGCTCAAGGTCTGACCATTGACATTCCCGTTGGCAACGCATCGGCGACGCCGATCGCGGTCGTGCCGTTCGCGCACGAAGGCGCGGGCCTGCCGCCGGACACCGACGTCGCCAACGTGGTCGCCGCCGCCCTGAACCGCAGCGGCCAGTTACGCGCCCTCGGCCGCCAGGACATC
>CALMWD010000152.1 GCA_937873105.1 uncultured Rhodanobacteraceae bacterium | reverse complement strand
CGACTTGCCGCAGCCGGAGTTGCCGAGGATGGCGATGCGCCGGGTCATTGCGCGACTGTCGCAGACGCCGGTGTCGTGATTCAAGGCAGCGGAATATGCGGAACGGTGAAGGACTCGAGGGCGGGCGGGCCAAACCGGTAACCCTGGAACAGGTCGATGCCGAGGTCCTGCAGGGCACGGAACTCGTCGACGTCCTCTATTCCTTCCGCGATCACCACGATTCCGAGATCACGGCAGAAGGCCTGCACGCCGCGGATGATGGCGCGCCGGCCACGGTCGCGATGCACGTCGCGCACCAGGGCCAGGTCGAGCTTGATCAAGTCGGGCAGGATGTCGGCCAGCAGGTTCAATCCGGAATGCCCGGCACCAAAGTCGTCGATCGCGGTCTGGAAGCCGCGCGACTGGAATGCGCGCACGGTGTCGCGCAGTTGCCGACGGTCGTGGACGTGCTCGCCCTCGGTGAACTCGAAGACGATGCGATCGACCGGAAATCCGGCGGCATCGGCGGCGGCGAGCGTCGCCTCGATGCCCAGCGAGGGCTGGCTGGCCGCGTTCGGCAACAGGTTGATGGACAGGCGCGAACGGAAGCGCAAATCGGCAGCGAACTCGATGGCGCGGCGCCGGCAGGCCAGGTCGAATGCGTAGCGGTTGCCCGGATGCACGCGCGCGAACACCTCCTCGGCAGTGCCACCCGTCGCCGAGCGCACCAGAGCCTCCTGCGCGAATACCGCGCGCACGGCAACATCGACGATCGGCTGGAAGGCCATCGTGAACGGCGGCGTGGCACCGGCATGGGCTGCGGGCACTGCCGCAAGCTGGAACGTCGGATCAGCGGTCCACTCGGACGGCCACATTGAAGAGATCCTCGCAATTCGGCTTCAAGCTCCCACGGCGACTGCGAAGGCGATGTCGAGATTCGGTCACCGCTGCGTGCAGCAGCGGCATTCAGCGTGCTGGCGAATCCGCGAACAGCGGGAAGAAGTCGCGGTCGGCCTTCAGCAGGTGTCGGGAAACGACTTCGGCGGCGAGGAACTCGACCACGCCGCCGAGGTTGGCATCGCCGCTGTCGAGCGCGGCGCGCAGTTCACGGGCACGATCAAGCAGGGTCGCGTGGATGCGCCGATGTGCGTCGAGGCGGGCGTAACCGGACCGCTCCAGTTCGGCTTCTTCATCGGCGAAGTGGTTGGCGACGTGGCGCAGCAGGCGATCGTAGATCGACGTAACCTGGACCGGGTTGCTGCCGTGGGCGAGGAAGGCGTCGATCAGCTCATTGGCGATGTCGAACAGTTCGCGATGCTCGCGGTCGATCACCGCATTGCCGCACTCGTAGGCTTCCTGCCGGACCAGGTGCAGGGCCGAGGCGCCATGTGCAGCGGCCCACAGATCGGAATTGCCACGCGCATCGACACGCACGGCATTGCGACCGGCGCACTTGGCGGCGTACAACATCACGTCGGCACGGTGGAACCACTCGTCGGCAGCCTCGGATGCCAGATGCTCGGCGACACCGGCGCTGACTGTCATCCGACCGACACTCGGGAACGCATGCGCGGCCACCGCTTCGCGCAGGTGCTCGGCGCTACGTGCGGCACCGCGATGCCCGGAAGCGGTGGCCAGTACCGCGAATTCTTCGCCACCCCAGCGGAACAGCCGATCCGAGGTCCGCACGGCCAGGCTGGCGACGCTTGCCAGTTCGCACAGCACCTGATCGCCGACCTGATGGCCAAACCCGTCGTTCACATCCTTGAAGTGATCGACATCGAACAGGATCAGCGACAGCGGCTGCTTGTGGCGCAGGCTGCGACGGATCTCGGGGTCGAGCGAGCTGTCGAAATGCATCCGGTTCCACAAACCGGTCAGCGCATCGGTGACGACGCGCCGCTCGAGCGCCGAGATGCGCTCGCTCAGGCCCAGCGTGAGCGGACAGCCGTCGAGCCCCGGACAGTTGTCGGGAAGCGAGAACGAACCGTGATCCACCTGCGCCATGCCGACACCCCCGCGAACAGCGAAAATCCCGCCGTCTGCAATTCCAGACGCAGACGCCACCCCCCGGTGCAGCGTGATGATTGCACCGCGGGCCCGAGGCGCACAATCGGGCCGCCGCCAGTGCCGGCAACCGCCATCGTGACCGCCTCAGTCGCGCCCGATCGAGACGATCTGCTCGCGATAGCGCGTGCGCGCCTCGGCGTTCTCGACCCGCCCGAGGCGGGCACTGGCGTCGGCGGCGGCAAGACGACTGGCAGCGGCGTCGAGGGGGCGCAGTGCGCGCGCGTGCCCGATCAGCGTTTCCACGCGCAGATCGTCGGGCAACTCGGCGCGATCGATCAGCGCGAGCGCCTGGTGGGTGTAGAGCGCCGCATCCGCGTGCCGATCCAGCTCGATCAAGCTCTGCGCGAGACCGTTCAGCACGTACACCAGATCCGGGTGGTTCTCGCCGAACGCAGCGCGCCCAGAAGCCAGCGCGCGTTCGTAGGCCGGCACGGCCTCGGCATCACGGTTCGCCGAGTCGAGTGCGATCGCGAGCGTGAGCAACGCGGCGTGGCTGGTGGCGTGCTGCTCACCGTAGTTGGCCAGCGCGATCGCGAGCGCGCGCTCGGACTCGTGGATTCCGGCCGCGAACTCGCCGAGGTATTGCAGGATCTGTGCGTAGTTCGAGCGCAGCTGCGACAAGCGCGGATGCTCGGCGCCGAGCGCCGCCTCGGCGCGCGGCAGCAACGACTCGTACACGCGTCGCGCCTCGGCGTAGTCCCCGAGCGCGAGCGCGGCGTTGCCGAGCATGCTCTCGACCTGGAGCGACTCGAATACCGGCGCCGCCTCGCCAAGGGCATCGATGCGCCCGCGTGCCGCCTGGGCGATGCCGCGATACTCCTCGTAGCGACCAGCCTGCAACGCGAGCCTTCCCTCGCTGAACAGGACCTCCAGTTCGCGCAGCGGCATCGACTCGCCGCTGCGCACCATCTCGGCGCGTGCCAGCCCTCGCCACCAGGCTGCAGATTCGGCTTGCTTCAGTCGCTCGCCGATCACCGCCGCGGCGCGTGCGGCCGCCGCAACGCTGGCCTGCGCATCGCGCGCCGTCAGCGCAAGCACGTAGGCTTCGCGATAGCGCGCGGCCGCCGGCTCGTACTCGCCGCGTTCCTCGCGGATGCGAGCGTCCAGCAGCGCCGCCTCGGCCGCCAGCGGCGGGTACTCGAGCGCCGCCGACGGCACCGCTGCAACGCGGTTTGCTGCGGCATCGACGCGTGCCGCCAGCATCTCGGCACGCGCCGCCGCCAGTTCGTCGCCGTGACGAGCGACCAACGCGCGCAGACCCGCATCCGCCGGCAACGGTGGCCGCTCCAGCATCGACTGCGAAGTCGTGCAGCTGGCGCTGTTGGACAGTCCATCCAGTACTTGAGCCGAGCGCCCGACCAGGCCGGCATCGGCTTCGGCAAACATCGCCAGCAGCCGCGCGGCTTCGGCGTGGCGACGATCGAGACAGGCATTGCGAAGATCCGCGAGCGCCAACGACTGCGTGCGCTGCACGTGCGTGGCCCGGCACACGGCGGACCGCTGCGCGTGCAGATCCTGACCGTAACCCGCGAGGCGCTTGAGCACATCGTCGGCGGCGACGCCGGCGAATGGCAGCCGGCTCGACGCAAACGACGCCCGCAGGCGCGGCGTGGCCGCCGCAAGTGCAGCGCCGAATGGATCATCGCCGTCGGCGCAAACCGGCGGCGCGCGCAGCGTCCAGGCGGCAGCCAGCGCGGCAACGGCGGCAACAGCCAGTCCCAGCACGAGCGCGCGCCGTGGCGGCGCCAGTGCGGCGCGCATCGCCGCCACCAGCGCGGCGAGATCGGCATGGCGCTGCGCCGGATCCATCGAAAGACCGCGCAGCAGTACCTCGCGCAGGCGCACCGGAAGCGCTGCGAGCGCGGACCGATCGGGCATCACCGCGGCTTCGCGCCGATGCGGCGCGCGCAGGCTGCGTCCGACGACGAGCTCGTACCAGGTCGCGCAGAACGAAAACTGGTCGGCTGCCGCCGATGCGTCCTCGCCAGCGATCTGCTCGGGCGCCGCGTACTGCGGCGTGTAGGCGGTCTGCGTCATGCCCGGTCCCGGCACACCCTCCGCAACCGAAATCTGCGGCAATGGCGCGGCATCGATGCCGGCAATGCCGAAGTCGATCAGGTGTGCCGATCCCGTGGCATCGACCAGCACGTTGTCGGGCTTGATGTCGCGATGCACGATGCCCTGCGCATGCGCATGAGCAAGCGCCTCGCCGATTCCAATCATCAGCAAGGTCGCTGCGCGCCACCCGGGCCGCGTATCGTGCTGCCACTGTCGCAAGGTGCGCCCATCGATCCATTCGGTGGCCAGGTACAAGCCATGCGCGCTTTCGCCGACGTCGTGGATCTGCACGATGCCGCGGTGGTTGAGCCGCGCCAGCGCGCGCGCCTCGCGCAAGACGCGCTGATGCTGCTCGGCAGTCTGGGCATGGTGGCGAAGCAGCTTGATCGCGATCTTGCGATCCAGTGTCGGGTCGTACGCCGCATACACCCTGCCCATGCCGCCCTGCCCGAGCAGGTGCAACACCACGAAGCGACCGACACGAGCGCCCACTTCAAGCGGCGTCGCCTCCAGCAACTGCGGCTGCCAGGGCGCGGTCCCTGCAGTCGGCAGCGGTTGCGTCTGTGCTTCGTCGCCGACTCCGCTCATGCCCCGAGCCCGTGTTCCTTGAGCTTGCGATACAAGGTACTGCGCCCGATGCCGAGCAGGGTCTGGGCACGGTCGAGGTCGCCCCGCGCCAACTCCAGCGCGCAGCCGAGCGCGTCGCGTTCGGCACGCAGCAATACCGCGTCCAGCGTCAGCGTCTGCGCCGAGGCGACCGCGCGCAGCCGCGCGCCCAGATGACGCAGGTCGAAGGGCTCGCCCGGCTCCAGTTGCAAGGCAGCGCGCTGCATTTCGTTGCGCAGCTCGCGCACATTGCCCGGCCAGGGGTATTCGAGCAGGGCCGCAAGCGCGGCTTCGGTCACGCCCGGGCAACCGCGCCCGAGCGCGGCGGTCGCTTCTTCGAGGAACGCACGCGTCAGCCGGACGATGTCGGCGCGACGTGCACGCAGCGGCGGCAGTTCAAACTCGAATCCGGCGAGGCGGTGGAACAGGTCGAGTCGGAAGCGACCCTCGCGGATTGCGGCATCCAGTGCCTGGTTAGTCGCGGCGATGAAGCGCACGTCGATCGCCGTCGCCGTGCGCGCCCCGACCCGAAACACCTCGCGCGCCTCGAGCGCGCGCAGCAGCTTGGCCTGCAGGTCCACCGGCAACTCGCCGATCTCGTCGAGAAACACGGTGCCGCCGCGGGCGCGCTCGAGGATGCCGGCGCGTTCGCTGACCCCGGTGGCGACACCACGCTCGATGCCGAACAGCTCCGACTCGATGAGATCCTTCGGTATGGCAGCACAGTTCCAGGCGACGAAGGCGGCGTCGCGGCGGTCCGACTGGGCGTGCACCCAGCGCGCGACCACGTCCTTGCCGGAGCCCGATTCGCCGGTCAGCAAGACCGTGAGCGACGAGGGCGCCACCTTGCCGAGCGCGCGCAGCGACTGCGCGAACACGGCATCGCTGGTGATCGCCGCAACCTCGGCGGAAGCCGCTGCGCCGCCACCGCCGCCAACGTCGACGACGCGGTCCGACAGGCGCGAAACCAGCCCCAGCAAGGCCTCGACCAAGGGCGGGTCCGGTGCCATCGGCCCGACCGTCCAGGCCAGATGGAGGCCGCCCCGCTGGCCGTGCACGGCAGCGTCCATCTCGCCGCATTCGGCCAGCACGACCGCGTCATCCCCTGCGCACGAGGTGATGCGCAAACCGGTGAAGAAGCCCTGCGCCACAAGGGCGTCGCCCAACAACTGCAGCCGCAAGCCGCGCCCGAGCCCGCTGCCGCGCTGCAACGCCTCGTCCAGCGCGAGAATCAGGCGTCGCCAGCGGTCGGCCGCGATGGTGGTGGCCGCCGCCGGTGACTTGGCGGCAGAACGCGTCGCCGGCGCGGCCGCGAGATCCAGCAGGATCTGGGCACCCGCGGTCGCCGGCGCAAACACGATGACGAGCGGCCCAAGTTCCACCCGCAAGGGCGCGTCGGAGGCCAGTTCGCGGATGCGCTGCCCCTGGGCGCGGGTGCCGTTGCGCGAGTCCAGGTCGCGCAACAGGTAGCCGCCGTCGGCGAATACGTGCAACTCGAGGTGGCGCCGCGAGACGCCAGCGAGCGGCAGACACCAGTCGCAACCCGCGTCCGATCCGAGCACGTGGACACCGGCGGTGAACCAGTGCCGAGCCACCGGCAGCGG
>CALMWD010000151.1 GCA_937873105.1 uncultured Rhodanobacteraceae bacterium | reverse complement strand
ATCATGCCCGTCTGGCGCCCGAGCTGCGCGACTTCCTGCAATTGCGCCACGATGAACTGGCGCGCCGATTCGCCGACGACGGCTGGATCTGGCCGCCGCCGGCCTGGTCCCGCGAACGCGCCGACCGCGCCCTGCTCGCCAGCGACTGGCTGATCGAGGCCGCCCTGCGCGCGCCGGGGCAGTTCCTCGACGAGGTCGTCGCCGATCGCCCGCCGGCGCTGCCCGATCCGCTGGGCTTCGAACGCAGCGAGGACTTCGCCGAAGCGCTGCGGCGCTACCGGCGTGCGACGAGCCTGCGCATCCTGATCGACGATCTCGGCGACGAGGACACGACGCTGTCGACACTGGAGCGCGCGACGCGCCTCGCCGAAGACTGCATCGAATGCGCATTGCGCCACGTCGAACAGCAGCAGGCGGCGCGCTACGGCTGGCCGCGCCGCGCCGACGGCGCGATCGCGCGCATGAGCGTGATCGGCATGGGCAAGCTCGGCGGCGGCGAATTGAACTTCTCGTCCGACGTCGACCTGATCCTCGCCTTCGCCGAGAACGGCGAGACCGACGGCGCGCGCCCGATCAGCGCCGAGGAATTCCATGCCCGCGTCGGCCAGCGCCTGGCGCAGCTGCTGTCGGAAGTGGCGGCCTCGGGTTTCGTGCTGCGCGTCGACTACCGCCTGCGCCCGTTCGGCAGCGCCGGTCGCGTGGCCTTGTCGTTCGCGGCGATGGAGCAGTACTACCAGTGCGAAGGCCGCGACTGGGAACGCTACGCCTGGACCAAGGCGCGCTGCGTCGCCGGCGACCGCGCGGCGGGCGCCGAGCTGATCGCGAGCCTGCGTCCCTTCGTCTATCGCAAGTACCTCGACTTCACCGCCATCGAAGGCCTGCGCGAACTGAAGGCGCGCATCGACGCCGAAGTCGAGCGGCGCGAGCGCGAGCAGGACCTGAAGCTGGGCCCGGGCGGCATCCGCGAGGTCGAGTTCACGGTGCAGCTGCTGCAACTGATCCGCGCCGGCCGCGAACCGGAACTGCGCACGCCGCGCCTGCTCGACGCCCTGGCCGCGGCCGAGCAGCTCGGCCATTTCGATGCGGAGACGGCGTCGCGGCTGCGCGCCGCGTACCTGTTCCTGCGCCGTGCCGAGAACCGCGTGCAGATGCTGCGCGACGAACAGACCCATGGCCTGCCCGACGATCCGCTGGCGCGGGCGCGCATCGCCGCGACGCTCGGCTTCGCCGACGTGGCCGCGATGCAGGCGGCGCTCGATGCCGAACGCGCCTGGGTCGCCGACCTGTTCGCGCGCACGCTGGAGGCGCCGACGCGGGCCAAGGGCCTGCACGTCGCCGACGAGTTCGAGACGCGCACGCAGGACGCGCTTGGCGGCTGGTCGCCGGCGGTGACCGAGGCGCTGAACAGCCTGATGGGCAGCCTCGGCGTGCGCCGCCTCGACAGTCGCGCCCGCGAACGCTTCGAGCGCGCGGTGCCGCGCCTGCTCGCGGAGGTTCGCACCTTGCCGGAACCCGAGCCGGCCGCGCTGCGCGTGGTGCGCCTGCTGCACGCGATCGCGGGCCGCACCGCCTATCTCGCCCTGCTCGCCGAGAAGCGCGGCGCGCGCGCGCGCCTGGTCGAGGTCTTCGCGCACAGCGCCTTCCTGGCCGAGCGCGTGATCGCGCATCCGCTGCTGCTCGACGACCTGCTCGACGAACGCTACGACGACGCCGTGCCCGATGCCGCGGCGATCGCCGAGACCTTCGCGCGCCGGCTTGCGCGTGCGCCCGCCGGAGACGTCGAAGCCGAACTCTCGGCCTTGCACGATGCGCGCCAGAGCCTGTGCTTCCGCATCGGCCTGGCCTGGCTGGCGCGTCGTCTCGATGCCGTGGCCGCGTCCGCCGCCCTGGCCGAAGTCGCGTCCTGCACCTTGCGCCACGTGCTCGAACTCGCCACGCGCGACCTGGCCGCGAACCACGGCACGCCCGGCGAGGGCTTCCTGATCGTCGGCTACGGCAGCCTCGGCGCATTGGAACTCGGCTTCGGTTCCGACCTCGACCTGGTGTTCGTGTTCGACGAGCGGCTCGGCGAGCGCAGCAGCGACGGCGCGCGCCCGTTGGAGGCGATGCGCTGGTTCCCGCGCCTGGCGCAGCGGGTGCTGCATTGGCTGGCGACGACGACGCAGGCCGGCAACCTCTACGACGTCGACATGCGCCTGCGCCCGGACGGCGCCAAGGGCTTGCCAGTGTCGTCCCTGGCCTCGTTCGCGGATTACCAGCGCGAACGCGCCTGGCTGTGGGAGCACCAGGCCCTGCTGCGCGCGCGCGCGGTCGCCGGGGCGGCCGATCTGAGCGCGCGCTTCGACGCATTGCGGGTTTCGGTGCTGTCCGCGCCGCGGGAACCGGCCGCGGTGGTTGCCGAAGTCGCGCGCATGCGCGAGCGCTGGCGCGGCGAACTCGACCGCAGCACGGCGGAGCGCTTCGACCTCAAGCAGGGGCGCGGCGGTCTGGTCGACATTGAGTTCCTGGTGCAGGCCCTGGTC
>CALMWD010000150.1 GCA_937873105.1 uncultured Rhodanobacteraceae bacterium | reverse complement strand
ATTGCCCGCGGCATCGACGACCGCGGTTGCCTGCAGGTCGAGGCGAACGGTCGCCTGCGCGGGGTCGATGCGGGCGAGATCAGCATTAGACTGGCCTGATGGATCTGCTCTTCGACCTCGGCAACACGCGCATGAAGATCGCCGTTCGCGACGCCGCGGGCGTGCGTGCGCTGGCGGCGCTGCCTTGGGACGCGCCCGACTTCCTGGCGCAGTGGCACGCGCTGGATCTGGCGGTGCCGGAACGCATCGCGATCGCGAACGTGACCCGCGCGCATCGGCTCGATGCGCTGCAGGCGCTGCTGCCGGCGCGCTTCGGCGCGGTGCCGACGGCGATCGCCGGCACCCGGGCGCGGTGCGGACGCTTGCACGTGGCCTATGCGCAGCCGGAGAAGCTCGGCGTCGATCGGTTCCTGGCCTTGCTGGCGGCCTCGCAGCAGCCGCAGTTGCAGTTGCTCGTCGGGGTCGGCACGGCGCTGACGATCGACGCGCTCGCGGCCGACGGTCGCCATCTCGGCGGATTGATCGTGCCCGGCGTGCGCCTGATGCGCGGCGCGATGACGGATGCGGCGCCGAACGTGGATTGGCATGAGGGCGCGTATTGCACCGACTTCGCGGCCGACACTGCCTCGGCGCTGGAGTCCGGCATCTGGTGTGCGCTGGCCGGCGCGGTCGAGCGCAGCGTGCAGCGCCTGGCGATGCGCGAGACGGCGGCGCCGCGCCTGATCCTGCACGGCGGCGACGCGCCGATGCTGGCGGCCCAGCTCGGCGTGCCCGCGCAGCGCGACGCTCTGCTGGTGATGCGCGGCCTGGCCGCGTACCTGGATGCCGGCATGGCACAATCCGCCGCCGTTCCGGATCAGGTCAGCTGATGTTCGCGCGTGTCGTGTTCCTGTTGTTGTTGGCGGCCAATCTCGGCTTCGGCGCCTGGCTGGTGCTGGCGCCGCCGGTGGCGGTCGCGCATTTGCCGCCGACCGATCCCGGCGTGCCGGCCCTGGTGTTGCTGAACGAACGCGCCGATGCCGTCGCCGACGCCGCCGAACTGGCGGAACCGCCGATGCCGATCACTGCCGCCAAGGATCTTCGCTGCACCACGCTCGGCCCGTTCCCGACCCAGTCCGACCTGCGCCGCGCGATGACGGCGCTGACGCCCCTGACCGAACGCATCCAGTTCCGCGAATCGCGCGCACTGCGCTCGCGCGGCTGGTGGGTCTACCTGCCGGCCTTCCCTTCGCGCGATGCGGCGTTGGCGGCGGCGCGGGAATTGTCGGCCAAGGGCGTGCGCGACTACTACGTGGTCACCGCCGGCGACCAGGAGAACACGATCTCGCTGGGCTTGTTCCGCGACGGCGAGAACGCCGTGCGGCGGCGCGACGAGGTCAAGGCGCTCGGCCTCGACGCACAGTTGAACGAACGCACCGAGGACACGCCGGAGTACTGGCTCGATTACGCGGTGGCGTCGACGCAGTCCTTCGACTGGCGCGACCGCGTGCCGGACCGCCTGTCGCTGTCGGCGCGCGATTTGCCCTGCGGCGACTTGCGCTAGACTCGCGCCCCGTTCGGTGCCGGCGTAGCTCAGTTGGTAGAGCAACCGCCTTGTAAGCGGTAGGTCGGGGGTTCAAGTCCCTTCGCCGGCATGTCCCCGTCGCGTTCCGCGAGTCCCTCGATGTCCGATCCGATCGCCGCGCTGCACGCACCTTATCGCGCCAGTTTTCCCGAGAAGCGCGCCGAACTGCTGGCGGCCTTGTCGCAGTGGCGCAGCCAGCCGCAATCGGCGGAGCCGATCGCAACGCTTTACCTGCTCGTGCACAAGCTGGCCGGATCGGCCGGGGCCTACGGCTTCGACGCGCTGACCGAACTGGCGCGCGGCGCCGACCGCCTGTTGCAGCCGCATGCGCGCGGCGGCGAGCCTTTGCCCGTCGGGCAGATCGCGCCGATCGACGCGGCCGTGGTCGCGGTCTGCGACGCGCTCGCATCGGCCTGAGGGCGCGGTTATCCTCCGCGCCCCGTTTGCAGGAGCAGCGAGCATGCCCATCGTGAGCCTGATCGGCGCGCCGACCGACATCGGCGCCGGACACCGCGGCGCGTCCATGGGGCCGGAGGCCTTGCGCGTCGCCGGCATCACCGAGGCGCTGCGCGAGCGCGGCCTGGTGGTCGAGGACCGCGGCAACCTGACCGGGCCGACCAATCCCTGGCAGCCGCCGCTGAACGGCTATCGGCACCTGCCCGAAGTGGTGCAATGGAACCGCAGTGTCTACCACGCCGTGCACGCCGCGCTCGTCGACGGCCGCTTGCCGGTGCTGCTCGGCGGCGACCACTGCCTCGGCCTCGGATCGATCACCGCGGTCGCGCGCTATTGCCGCGAACAGGGCAAGAAGCTGCTGGTGCTCTGGCTCGACGCCCATGCCGACTTCAACACCTCGGAGATCACGCCGAGCGGCAACGTGCACGGCATGCCGGTCGCCTGCCTGTGCGGCATCGGGCCGCGCGAACTCACCCACCTCGGCGGCGATGCGCCGGCCCTGCGGCCGGAGCAGATCCGCCAGATCGGCATCCGCAGCGTCGACGCCGGCGAGAAGAAGCTCGTCCACGAGCAGGGACTCGACATCTACGACATGCGCTACATCGACGAGATCGGCATCAAGCGCGCGATGGAGGAGGCGCTGTCCGACATCGACGCCCACACGCACCTGCACGTGAGTTTCGACGTCGACTTCCTCGATCCCGAGATCGCGCCCGGCGTCGGCACCACCGTGCCCGGCGGTCCGAACTACCGCGAAGCGCAGCTGGTCATGGAAATGATCGCGGACACCGGCAGGCTGGCCTCGCTCGACATCGTCGAGCTGAATCCGGCCTTCGACGACCACAACCGCACCGCGCGGCTCGCCGTCGACCTGGTCGAAAGCCTGTTCGGCAAGTCGACCCTGATGCGCGCCTGAGCGGATGCATGGCCCGCGACTGACAGCCGTCATTTGCGCCCGGCCGCCGCTGCGGCCAAGCTGCGCGGCATGATCCGCATCGAGACCGTCCGCAAGCAGTTCGGTTCCACCGTCGCGCTCGACGGCCTGAACCTTGAGGTGCGCCCCGGCGAAATCTTCGGCCTGCTCGGTCCCAACGGCGCCGGCAAGTCCACGACCATGGCCCTGCTGACCGGCCTGCAGGCGCCGGACGAAGGCCGCGTTTCGGTGCTCGGGGGCGATCCCCGCGATCCCGCATTGCGCGCGCGCATCGGCCTGGCGCCGCAGTCGCTGGCCTTGTACGAAGCGCTGAGCGGGCGCGAGAACCTGAGTTTCTTCGCGCGCATGTTCGGCCTGCGCGGCGAGCGTTTGCGGCAACGGGTCGACGCCGCGCTCGATTTCGCGCAACTCTCCGACCGCCAGCACGACCGCGCCGGCGGCTATTCCGGCGGCATGCAGCGGCGCCTGAACCTGGCGGCGGCGATCGTGCACGACCCCGAACTCGTGCTGCTCGACGAACCGACCGCCGGCGTCGATCCGCAGTCGCGCAATGCGCTGTTCGACAACGTGCTGGCGTTGAAGGCGGCGGGCCGCACCCTCGTCTACACCACGCACTACATGGAAGAAGTCGAGCGCCTGTGCGACCGCGTCGCCATCGTCGACCGCGGCCGCGTGCTGGCCGTCGACACCGTGCCCGGCCTGTTGCGCGCGCATGGCGGCCTGCCGGTGCTGGTGGTCGAACGTGGCGGACACAGCGAGCGCATCGACACGAACGATCCGCTGGCCGAGTTGAATCGCCTGGCCGCGCAGGGACCGATCGACGCCTTCCACGTCGAACGCCCGCGCCTGGAGCAGGTCTTCCTGCATCTCACCGGCCGTCGCCTGAGGGACTGACATGCACGCCTGGCTCGCCTTGGCCGCGAAGGACATCCGCCTGTTGCTGCGCAATCGCGGCGCGTTGTTCTTCACCGTCGGCTGGCCGCTGCTGGTCGCGGTCTTCTTCGGACTGATCTTCGGCGGCGATGGCGGCAGCAGCCGACCCCGGGTCGCCCTGGTCGTGCTGGAGCAGCATGCGGCGACCGAGCGTTTCGCGCAGTCGCTGCTCGATCTCGACACCCTGGACGTCGAGCGCGTCGACGCCGCGAAGGCGGAGGAGCTCGTGCGTCAGGGCAAGCGCAGCGCGGCTGTCGTGTTGCCGGAAGGCTTCGGTGCCCGCAGCGCGCGTGCATTCAGCGGCGATCCGCCGCAGGTCGAGTTATGGCTGGACCCGAGCCGCAAGGCCGAACGCGCGATGATCGAAGGCCTGCTGATGAAGCTCGCCGGCGAGGCGATGTTCGCGAGCATCGTCGACCCCGCCGCGCGCCGGCAGTGGCTGGCCGCCTCGCGCAGCGAACTGGATCGCATCGATCCGGCCTCGCGCCGGCAGTTCAGCGATTTCTACGATGCGCTCGACGCGATGATGGCGACGCCGGAAGCCTCGGCGCCGGCGGCCGAAGAAGGTGTCGGTGGCGGCACCGGATTCACGCCGCTCGCGGTGAGCGCGCGCGAGATCACGGTTGCGAAGCGCGGCCCGACCAACGGCTTCGCGATCAGTTTCACCCAGGGCATGTTCTGGGCCCTGCTGGGCGCATTGATGAGTTTCGTCACCTCCCTGGTGCTGGAACGCATGCAAGGCACCTGGAGTCGCTTGCGCAGCGCGCCGCTGACGGCCGGTTCGATCCTGTTCGGCAAGGCGCTGGCCTGCTTCGCGGTGATGCTGTCCTCGTTGTTGCTGATGAGCGTGGTCGGCGCGCTGGTCTTCGGCGTGGTGCCGCATTCACTGCCGAAGCTGCTGCTCGCCTTCGTCGCCGCGGCGGTCGCCTTCACCGGACTGATGATGCTGCTCGCCAGCATCGGTCGCAGCGTCCAGAGCGCCAGCGGCGCGGCCTGGGCGGTGATGATGCCGCTGGCCATGGTCGGCGGCGCGATGATCCCGT
>CALMWD010000149.1 GCA_937873105.1 uncultured Rhodanobacteraceae bacterium | reverse complement strand
GACCGCGATCGGCGCCGTGCGCTCGGGCAGCCAAAGGTCGAACTGCATGCGCCCGGCGCCGGCGCGGATGTTGGTGGCGCGCACGTCGGCCTCCGGATGCTCGCCGTAACGCATGACGTTGCGCGGCGTTTCCGCGGCCAGCGCGGCAACTTCCGGATCGTCCAGGCACAGGATGGCGAGGCCGTAGAACGGCAGGCGGTGCAGGAAGTCGGCGAAGGCTTTCTTCACGCGACCGAAATCGCCGCCGTAGTTCTCCAGGTGATCGGCATCGATGTTCGTGATCACCGCCAGCATCGGGCTGAGCAGCAGGAAGGAGCCGTCGGATTCGTCCGCTTCCGCGACCAGGTACTTGCCGCTGCCGAGACGCGCATTGGCGCCGGCCGAGTTCAGCAGGCCGCCGATCACGAAGGTCGGGTCGAGGCCGCCCTCGGCGAGCACGCTGGCGATCAGGCTGGTCGTGGTGGTCTTGCCATGGGTGCCGGCAACGGCGATGCCCTGGCGGAAGCGCATCAGCTCGCCCAGCATTTCCGCCCGCGGCACCACCGGGATGCGACGCGCCTTCGCCGCCAGCAACTCCGGGTTGTCGGGCCTGATGGCACCGGACACGACCAGCGCGTCGGCATCGCCGAGGTGTTCGGTGGCGTGGCCGCGCTCGACGCGGATGCCCATGGCCGCGAGCCGGCGCGTGGTCGCGTTGTCGCCGAGGTCGGACCCGCTGACCTCGAATCCGAGGTTGTGCAGCACTTCGGCGATGCCGCACATGCCAGTGCCGCCGATGCCGACGAAGTGCACGCGGCGATACACCTGCATCAGGTCCGGGCGCGTGCCGATGCGACGCAGGGTCATGGCTGGACCTCCAGGCAATGTTGCGCGACGACGCCGTCGGCCTCGGGCTTCGCCAGTGCGCGCGCAGCCTCGGCCATCGCCAGTCGACGCGCCGGATCGGCCATCAGTGCTCGGATGCGCGCGGCGAGATCGGTCGCGTCGAGCTGCGATTCCGGCACCAGTTGCGCCGCGCCGGCTTCGACCAGCACGCGCGCATTCGCGGTCTGGTGGTCGTCGACCGCGTGCGGGAACGGCACCAGGATCGCGCCGACACCGGCGGCACACAGTTCGGCCAAGGTGAGCGCGCCAGCGCGGGCGATCACCAGGTCGGCCTCGCCGTAGGCCTGGGCCATGTCCTCGATGAAGGGCTCGACGCGCGCCTCGACGGTCGCATCGGCATAGGCCGCGCGTGCGTCGTCGAGCATGCGCGCGCCGCACTGGTGACGCAGCACGATGCCCAGATCGCCGAGTTGCGCGAAGGCTTGCGGCAAGACGCGGTTCAACGCGCGAGCGCCCTGCGAACCGCCGAGCACCAGCACGCGCAATCCGCTGCGGGCGGCGAAACGTTCGCGCGGCGGCGGCAGCGCCGCGATCTCGGCGCGCACCGGATTGCCGACCCAGAGGCCGTTCGGCAGCGCGTTCGCGAAACCGCACAAGACGCGGCTCGCGAACTTGGCCAGCACCTTGTTGGTCAGTCCCGGCAGGCGATTCTGTTCGTGCACGAGCAACGGCCGACGCGTCAGCCACGCCGCCAGTCCGCCCGGGCCGGCCGCGAATCCGCCGAAGCTGATCACCACGCGCGGCTGATGCCGCCGCAGCACGGCGATCGCCTCCAGCACCGCGCGCAGCAGGCGCCAGGGCGCGGCCAGCAGCGCCATCGCGCCCTTGCCGCGCAGCGCGCTGATGCGCAGCGTTTCGAGCGTCAGGCCTGCCTTCGGCACGAGCTGGTTCTCGAGCCCGTGCGCCGATCCGAGCCAGACCACCGGGACCGACCGCGCCTGCAGGGCGCGCGCCACCGCCAGGCCCGGGAAGATGTGCCCGCCGGTACCGCCCGCCATGATCAACACGGGACGCTCAGCGCTCATCGCGACCTCCCGCGTCCGGCGTGACCGCGCTCACCGCCTCGTGGCGCGTCAGTTCGTAGCTGACGCGCAACGCCAGCCCGATCGCCGCACAGGTCATCAGCAGGCTGGAACCGCCGGACGAAATCAAGGGCAGCGTCAGCCCCTTGGTCGGCAACAGGCCGAGGTTGACGCCGATCGACACCGTCGCCTGCACCGACAGCCACACCGCGACGCCGTAGATC
>CALMWD010000148.1 GCA_937873105.1 uncultured Rhodanobacteraceae bacterium | reverse complement strand
TGCTTGATGCGATTTTCCTTCTCGAGCAGGTCGATCGCGCCGCGCTGGCGATCGCGTTCGAGGCCGGCGATCAGGTCGGCGATGCGACGGCTGGCCAGGGCCGTTTCCAATCCGGCGTCCACGTCTTCGTATTGCAGGCGCAGCGCGAACGCATCGTCGGCATCGCCGAGCGCGCGCACGGTCCGCGACAACAGTTCCAGGGCCTCGCGCTCCAGCAAGGTATCGCGCTGTTCGCGCGCACCGGCGAGCACTTCTTCGGCCGCGCGCCGCGCATCGGCGAAGTGGCCGGCCGCATGTCGCGCCGAAGCCAGGGTCAGTCGCTTGTCGAGCTGCGCGCGCGACCCGTCGACCTGCAAGGACAGGTCGAGGGCCCGCTCGGCCTGCGGAATCGCGTCGCCGCCGCGACCGCTGTCGATCAGCACCCGGGCCAGGGCGCGATAGGCCTCGGACTGCGAGGGCCGGCCGCCTTCGTGCTCGGCCAATACGATGGCGGCACGGGCATGGGCCTCGGCGCGCTCGACATCGCCGATGGCGACGAGCGCCTGGGCGCGCAGGCACAGGCCGGTGACACGGCCGCCCACCGCCGGCGCGGGCAGGGTCGCCAGCATCTCGCCCGCCATGTGTTCGGCCTGGACGTGGTCGTGCAAGGTCAGGTACAGCCCGGCCATCGCGCGCATCACCTGAGCCATCGCACGCGCATCGCCTTGCGCCTGGAACAGCGCCAGGGCCCGCGAATGGTTCTGGATCGCCTCGACGAAACGCCCCCGGCGCATCTGCAGTTCCGCCAGCAGGTTGCGCGCCCAGGCCTCGTCGTCGCCGCTGCCGGCGGCGATCGCGGCTTCGAAATGGCGAGCGGCCAGGTCCACGTCCCCGGCGCGGCGTGCCACCACACCCAGGGCGCGCAGCAGGCGCGATTCATGGCGCACGATGCCTTGCGCGCGAAACGACGCGCGCAGCGCCTCGAGGCCGGCGCGGGCATCGTCCGGATCGGTGAACGAAGCGCGCGTCGCGGCGAGATGGACCCGCAGGGCCAGGTCGCCGGCGGCGCGCGCCTCGGCATCCAGTGCAGCGAACGTGCGCAGAGCGGCGGCCGAATCCTCGCGTCCGGCGGCCTCGGCCTGCAGCGCCCGCAACCACATCGATTCGCGCGCGTCCCGGGTTTCCGCCAGCCGCGCCTCGACCACGGCTCGCCCACGCGCCGGCTGCGCCCCAACCAGCATCTCCAGTTCCGCGAACCCGGGCGGGCGCGCGACCGCGACGCAGGCGAGCGTGCAGAACGCCGCAGCGATTCCCCAAGTCCAAGGTCGAGCCTGATGGTGCATGCGTCGAATCTAGCAAGCCGACGCGCGCAAAAAAAAAACACCGGGGTCGCCCCCGGTGTCTATCGGCGCAAGCCAGGCGGGTCGGATTAGACCGGCATGACCTGGTCGGCCTGCAGGCCCTTCTGGCCCTGCACGACCTTGAAGCTGACCTTCTGGCCTTCCTGCAGGGTCTTGAAACCCGTGCCCTGGATGGCGCGGAAGTGCACGAACACGTCCGGGCCGCTGTCGCGGGCGATGAAGCCGAAGCCCTTGGCTTCGTTGAACCACTTGACGGTACCGATCTGACGATCTGCTGACATAACGAAAAACTCCAAATCAAAGAAATAGACCAGGCAATCGAAAGGACTGCCGACTTGCTGGAAATGCCCAAAACCGAGGGCGATTCGTCATGCAGATCGAGGATCAACTAGGCGAAGCGGCCGCTGGGCGGATGTCGTTGGACGGCACCCGAACACACACAGCGCGGGCACCCTAACAGAAATCCGGGGCAAAGTCGCAACCGCAGCCCAATGGCCGGGAATCGGCGACCGCGAAGCCGGTCGCGGAACGCATGGCCCCGCCCCCTTTTCAGATGCGACGAACCGGCGCACCATCGGGATCCCGACAGAGCGGAGACGAACATGGCAGGCGGCTTGTTGAAGGACATCAAACTGGCGCTCGGCGAGATCTTCTCGAGCGGCAAGATCGACGAGAACCAGCAGGTGTCGCTGCAGGTCGTGTTCGGCTTGCTGGGTTACCTCGCGCGTGCCGACAGCATCGTCACCGACGACGAGGCGGCGTTCCTGAACAACCTGATGGACGACATGGAACTGACCCTGTCGGCGCGCAAGATCGCGGTCGAGGCGATGAACCGCGGCAAGGCCCGCCAGATCGACATCGCGGTCGAACTGGAGCGCTTCCTCTCGGTCCATCCGGCCGGTTCGGCCGAAGTCGGCAAGCTCTACGAGACCCTGCTCAAGCTGGCCGGGTCCGACGGTCGCGTGCGCCCGCGCGAGCGCGAGTTCCTGGAACAGGTGACGGCGGGACTCGGGTTCACGCCCGACATCCTCGAGTCGCGGCTGGAAGCGATGGCGCGCCGTCCGATCGCATGACCTACGCCGACCTCGCCCCGCAGTCCCTCGCGGCCAGCACTGCGCTGGCCGCGCGCTTTTACGGCGACGCGCAGATCGCCGCGATCGAACGCGAACACATCTTCGCGCGCAGCTGGCAACTGGTCGCCGGCGTGTCGCAGCTCGCCGACGCGGGCGATCACGTCGTCGCCGAGATCGCCGAGACGCCGATCCTCGTCGTGCGCGGCAACGACGGCGTGCTGCGCGGCTTCGTCAACGTCTGCCGGCATCGGGCGGGGCCGCTCGCGACCTGCGACGGCCGCGGCGCCAAGGCGTTGCGCTGCCGCTATCACGGCTGGACCTACGGACTGGACGGCGCGCTCAAGGCCGCGACCGAGATGCAGGACGCCAAGGACTTCGACATCGGGTCGATCCGGCTGACGCCGATCTCGGTCGAGACCTGGCGCGGGCTGGTGTTCGCCGCGCTCGACCCGGCCCTGTCCCTGTCCGAACTGCTTGCCGGCACCGAGAAGCATCTCGGCGATCGCGACTTCTCGCATTACCAGTTCGAGAAGAAGGTCGCCTACCCGGTGCCCTGCAACTGGAAGGTCTATGCCGACAACTACCTCGAGGGTTACCACGTCCCGCACGTGCACCCCGAATTGAACAAGCTGCTCGACTATCGCAGCTACGTCACCGAAACCGATCGCTGGCACTCCTTGCAGTACAGCCCGATGGAAGGCGAAGGCAACTTCTACGGCGACGGCGTGGCCCTGTACTTCTATCTCTGGCCGAACCTGATGCTGAACATCCTGCCGGACCGATTGCAGACCAACCGCATCATTCCGGTCGCGATCGACCAGTGCCGCGTCGATTTCGACTTCTATTACCCGCCGGGTGCCTCGCCGGAAGCGATCGCACGGCGCGAGCAGGACCAGCGCTTCAGCGACGAAGTGCAGGCCGAGGACGCCGAGATCTGTGCGCGCGTGCAACGGGCCTTGAGTTGCGGGCGCTACCAGCCCGGACGCCTGAACCCGAAGCGCGAGAACGCGCTGTTCCACTTCCACGAGCAACTGCGCGCCGCCTACCGCGCCGCCGGAGTCGGCTGATGTCGGAAGCCGCGCCGGCCCGGGTCATGGGCTTCTGGTCGGCAGTGGCGCTGGTCGTCGGCAGCATGATCGGCTCCGGCGTGTTTTTGTTGCCGGCCAACTTGGCACCGTTCGGCGCGGCCAGCCTGCTCGGCTGGGGCATCAGCCTATGTGGCGCCATCCTCCTGGCGCTCGTCTATGCGCAATGGGCGCGCGAAAACCCGTTGCCCGGCGGCAGCTTCGCCTACACCCGCGCCGCGTTCGGCGACCGCGCCGGCTTTTTCGTCGCGTGGAGCAACTGGATCTGCATCTGGGCCGGCAACGCGGCCCTGGCCGTGGCCTTCGCCGGTTGCGTCAGCGCGTTGGTGCCGGCGGTGGCGCAGTCGCGCGCGCTGTCGGCCGCGGTCGCGCTGGCCGCGCTGTGGGCGGCCGCCCGGCCCAACCTCGCCGGCGTGCGCGAGTCGGCGCGGGCGCAGATCGTGCTCACCGTGCTCAAGCTGGTGCCGATCGCCTTGT
>CALMWD010000147.1 GCA_937873105.1 uncultured Rhodanobacteraceae bacterium | reverse complement strand
GGAAGTCTGGCTCGCCCGCGCCGACGCCGGCCTGTACCGGGCCAAGGCCAACGGCCGCGACGGCGTGCTGGTCGGCTGAGCGGGCGTCCGGACGACGGACGCCCGGACACCGGCGGACGCCGGGAAGTCGAATCAAATTCCTTTGACATCAATGCCTTGAGAGTGGCACGGGAATTGCGCCGTTGGTCCGGGATTTCCACGGACGACCGCCATGATTCGAGATACCTCCGCCCAAGACCGCGTGATCGCCGCCCCGGCGCCGGCGCGTTCGCCCAAGCGCCTGCTCCTGATCGCCGCCGCGGCCCTGGCCCTGATCGTCGTCAGCTGGTCGGTGTATGCCTGGCTCGCGGCCGAACGCTCGGTCGACGGCGGTCGCCTGCGCTTCGCCGAGGTGCGCCGCGGCGAACTCACCCGCGACGTGCTGGCCAACGGCCGCGTCGTGGCCGCGAACAGCCCGAACCTGTATGCACCGGCCGCCGGCACCGTGAAGCTGGAAACGCGCGCCGGCGCCACCGTCAAGCGCGGCGACGTGCTCGCCGTCATCGACTCGCCGGAACTCGACTCCGAACTCGAACGCGAACGCGCCATCCTGGCCCGCGTCGACGCCGAAACCAGCCGCGCCCGCATCGAATCGGAACGCAACCGCCTGAACGCGCGCAAGGCCGCCGACGAAGCCGAAGTGGCAAGGCTCGCCGCCGTCCGCGACCTCGAACGCAGCGAGCGCGGCTTCGAGAAGGGCGCCATCGCCGAGATCGACTACCTGCGCGCCAAGGACGCGCTGCAGGCCGCGGAGATCCGCGCCAAGCACGCCGCCGCCGATTCCGAACTGAACGTCGACGCGGTCGGCTTCGAACAGCGCACGCGCGAACAGGAACTGCGCCGCCAGCGCGCCGTGGTCTCCGACCTCGAGCGCCGCTACGAGGAACTGACCGTGCGCGCGCCGGTGGACGGCATCGTCGGCACGATCAACGTCGTCGACCGCGCGATGATCGCGCGCGACGCGCCGCTGATGGTGGTCGTCGACCTGTCGCGCCTGGAGGTCGAGATCGAGGTGCCGGAATCCTTCGCCGACGAACTCGGCATCGGCATGCCGGTCGAGCTGACCCTGCCGAACGGCAAGAACACCGGCACGCTGGCCTCGGTCTCGCCCGAGATCACCGGCGCCAACGTGCTCGCCCGCGTGCGCTTCGACGACGCCGAGCCGCAGGGCCTGCGCCAGAACCAGCGCGTGCAGGCGCGGGTGCTGATCGAACACAAGCCGGACGTGCTGCTGGTGCAGCGCGGCCCGTTCTTCGACGAGGACGGCGGCCGCTACGCCTTCGTCGTGCGCGACGGCATCGCCCAGCGCCGCCCGGTGAAATTCGGCGCCACCAGCCTGGAGGCGATCGAGATCCTCGACGGCCTGCAGCCGGGCGACCGCATCGTCATCGCCGGCACCGACGCCTTCGAGGACGCCGAACGCATCCGCGTCGGCCGCTGACCCCTCGCCCGAATCCACGAACGACCCGTCCCCGACACGACAAGGAACCGCCATGCTCCAGATGCGCAAACTCAGCAAGGTCTATCGCACCCACCTGATCGAAACCCACGCCCTGCGCGGTTTCGACATCCACGTGCGCGAAGGCGAATTCGTCGCCGTCACCGGGCCCTCGGGCTCGGGCAAGACCACCTTCCTGAACATCGCCGGCCTGCTCGAGGAATTCACCGACGGCGAATACCTGATCGACGGCGTGCCGGTCCGCGGCCTCGACGACAACGCCCGCTCGCGCCTGCGCAATGAGAAGATCGGGTTCATCTTTCAGGGCTTCAACATGATCCCCGACCTGAACCTGTTCGACAACGTCGACGTGCCGCTGCGCTACCGCGGCTTCAAGGCGCCGGAACGCAAGGCGCGCATCGAGCACGCGCTGGAACGCGTCGGCCTGGCCTCGCGCATGAAGCACTACCCGGCCGAACTCTCGGGCGGTCAGCAGCAACGCGTCGCGATCGCGCGCGCGCTCGCCGGCGACCCGCGCCTGCTGCTCGCCGACGAACCGACCGGCAACCTCGATTCGGCGATGGCGCGCGGCGTCATGGAGCTGCTCGAGGAAATCAACGCCCAGGGCACGACCATCGTGATGGTGACGCACGACCCGGAGCTGGCGCAGCGCGCGCAGCGCAACGTGCACATCATCGACGGCCAGGTCAGCGACCTCGAGCACGTCACGCCGCTCGCGCGCGTCGCCGCGCGCGGTGCCGAAGCGGCCGTGGCCTGAGGAGCGCGAACATGTTCCGCTACTACTTGAAGCTCGGCACGCGCAGCCTGCGCCGCAACCCGTTCCTCACGGCGCTGATGGTGCTGATCCTCGGCTTCGGCGTCGGCACCAGCATGACCGCCTACACCGTCATGCACGTGCTCGGCGGCGACCCGATGCCGCACAAGAGTTCGCAGCTGTTCGTGCCGCAACTCGACAATGGTCCGCTGGAGGGCTACACGCCCGGCGACGACCCGGATCACCAGCTCAGCTACATCGACACGATGAACCTGCTGAAGGACGGCAAGGGCAAGGACCGCGTCGCGATCTATGGCCTGTCCCCGACCATCGATTCCGGCCGCGCCGACCTGCCGCCGTTCTTCGAACCCGGCCTGGCGACCACGGCCAGCTTCTTCCGCATGTTCGACGTGCCCTTCCTGCACGGCAACGCCTGGGACGAGGCCGCCGATCGCGACGGCGCCTTCGTCGTGGTCATCAGCCGCGAACTGTCGGAACGCCTGTACGGCGACACCGACCCGACCGGCCGGAGCCTGCGCATCGACGATCGCGACTACCGCGTCAGCGGCGTCATCGACCACTGGCGCCCGGTACCGAAGTTCTACCGCATCCTCGGCGGCGGCGGCGCCATCTCCGATGCCGAGGATCTGTTCGTGCCGTTCCGGAACGCGATCGCGCGCGAGTGGAACAACAACGGCTGGACCAACTGCAGCGGCGGCCGCAACGAGCCCGGCTTCGCCGGCTTCCTCAAGGCCGAATGCAACTGGATCCAGTACTGGGTGGAGCTGCCCGACGCCGCCGCCGTGGCCGAGTACCGCGACTACCTCAGCGCCTACTTCGCCGAGCAGAAGAAGCTCGGACGCATGCCGCGCCCGGAGAACTTCGCGCTGCGCAACCTGCGCGAATGGCTGGCCTTCAACGAAGTCGTCGATTCCGACACCCGCCTGCAGACCTGGATCGCCTTCGGCTTCCTGCTCGTCTGCCTGGTCAACGTCATCGGCCTACTGCTGGCCAAGTTCACCGCCCGCGGCGGCGAGATCGGCGTGCGCCGTGCACTCGGCGCAACGCGCATGGAGATCGTGCGCCAGTACCTGGTCGAAACCGTCGTGATCGGCGCCATCGGCGGCGTGGTCGGGCTCGGCCTGAGCTACTTCGGCCTGGCCATCGTCGACAAGTACGGCCTCGGCGAAGCCGGCATCGCCCGCATGGACGTGCCGCTGCTGGCCGCCACCGTCGCGCTCGCGGTCGTGTCCGCGGTGCTCGCCGGCCTGTTGCCGACCTGGCGCGCCGCCCAGGTCATGCCGGCGATGCAGTTGAAGTCGCAGTGAACCCACGCATCCAAGGAACGACCATGGAAATCAAGCCCATTCTCTCGACCCTGATGCGCAACAAGACCGGCGTGTTCGTGATCGCCGCGCAGGTCGCGCTGACCCTGGCCATCGTCGCCAACGTGTTCTACATCGTGCGCGATCGACTCGCGGAAGCGAACCGGCCGTCCGGCGTGGACGAGGACAACACGTTCATGATCGGCGTCGGCGCCTATCGCCCGGTGGTCGATCCGATGGCCGACATCGCGCGCGATCTGGCCGGGCTGCGCGCCCTGCCGGGGGTGACGCACGCGACGCTGGCCAATCAGATGCCGCTGGCGCAAAGCGGCAACAACTCCGGCGTCTCGGTCGACCGCAGCCAGCAGCAGATCAGTACCAGCGTGGCCTTCTACGAAGCCGCGGATTCGCTGGTCGACGCGCTTGGCCTCAAGCTCGTCGCCGGTCGCGACCTCGCGCCCTCGGACGTGATCGAGATCCAGGTCGGCGAGAACAGCCCGGAAGGCCCGTTCCCGGTCGTCGTCACCCAGGCGCTGATCGACAAGGTCTTCCCGGGCGAGACGCAGCCGATCGGCAAGCTCCTCTACCTCGGCGTCGGCCCGAATGCCGACGAGCTGCGCATCGTCGGCGTCGTCGAAGCCCTGACCACGCCCTGGGGCCGCGCTTCCTGGGGTCTCGCGAACCGCGGCGACGTCTCGATGATCGTGCCCTTCCGCCGCGCCACCGATTCGCCGCTGTACATCGTGCGCACCGAACCGGGCGCGCGTGCCGCGGCGATGAAGGCTGCCGAGGCGCTGCTCGTGAAGCCCGGCAACGGCCGCGTGCTCGGCGCCAACCGGTCGATGACCGAATTGCGCGAGCGTCGTTACCGCAGCGACCGCTTCATGGTCGGCCTGATGGGCACGATGACCGGCCTGCTCCTGGTCGTGACCGCCAGCGGCATCCTCGGCATGGCCAGCCTGTGGGTGAACCAGCGCCGCAAGCAGATCGGCGTGCGCCGTGCGCTCGGCGCCACCCGCTTCGACATCGTGCGCTACTACCTGACCGAGAACTTCATCGTCACCGGCATCGGCATCGTGGTCGGCATCGGACTCGCCTTCGCGCTGAACGCGATGGTCGCCAGCGAACTGGGCCTGGAACGCCTGCCGCTCGCCCATCTCGGCATCGGCGTGGTCCTGCTCTGGGTCATCGGCCAGATCGCCGCCTACGCCCCGGCCCGGCGCGCCTCGCTGATCGCCCCGGCCACGGCCACGCGCAGCGTGTAATGATTCGTCCATGCCGACCGTACTCCTGATCGACGACAACGCGGGCGTGATCGACGCGCTCGCGTTGCTGCTCTCCCTGCACGACATCGACACGCTGCGCGCCGCCTCGCCCGAAGAGGGCCTGGCGGCGCTCGCGCGCACGCCGGTCGATCTCGTGATCCAGGACATGAACTTCAGCGCCGACACCACGTCGGGGCGGGAAGGCGAGGCGCTGTTCCGCGACCTCCGCGCCCGCCACCCGGACCTGCCGGTGATCCTGCTGACCGCGTGGACGCACCTCGAAACCGCCGTCGACCTGGTCAAGGCCGGGGCCGCCGACTACCTGGCCAAACCCTGGGACGACCGCAAGCTGGTCGCCACCGTGCGCAACCTGATCGAACTCGGCGAAGCCAACCGCGCGCTGACCCGCGCCCGCGAATGCGACCGCGGCCTGCGCAAATCGATCGCCGGCCACGACCTGCGCGGCTATGTCTTCGCTGACGCCGCGACGATGCGCGCCGTGCACCTGGCCTGCCAGGTCGCACGCGCCGACGTGCCGGTGCTGATCACCGGCCCGAACGGCGCCGGCAAGGAAGGCATCGCGAGCATCATCCAGGCCAATTCCAGCGTGCGCGACGGCCCTTTCATCACCGTCAACTGCGGCGCCCTGCCGAGCGAGCTGATCGAAGCCGAACTGTTCGGCGCCGAGGCCGGCGCCTACACCGGCGCGAACAAGGCGCGCGAAGGCAAGTTCGAAGCCGCCGACGGCGGCACCCTGTTCCTCGACGAGATCGGCAACCTGCCGCTCGCTGGCCAGATGAAGCTGCTGCGCGTGCTCGAGACCGGCAAGTTCGCGCGCCTCGGCGCGAACCGCGAACGCGAGGTCAAGGTGCGCGTGCTCAGCGCCACCAATGCCGACCTGCCCGCGATGATCCGCCAGGGCCGCTTCCGCGAAGACCTGTATTACCGCCTGAACCTGATCGAGATCGCCCTGCCGGCGCTGACCGAGCGCCGCGACGACATCCTGCCCCTGGCCGAGCACTTCCTCGGCGGCGACAAGCGCCTGTCCGAGGAGGCCCGCGCCGCGCTGCTCCGCCACGACTGGCCGGGCAACGTGCGCGAACTGAAGAACACCATCAGCCGCGCCAAGCTGCTGGCCTCCGGCGAGGTGATCCAGGCCCGCGACCTCGGACTGGCGACGGCCGCGAGTGTCGCGGCGACGGCGATCGCCGAGCGCGGCGAACCCGATCGCGAGACGATCGAAGCGGCGCTGACGCGCGCGAACGGCGTCATCGCCCAGGCCGCGGCCGAACTCGGCCTGTCGCGGCAGGCGCTGTACCGGCGCATGGAACGTCTCGGCATCGATCGCGCATGAACGAACCGCGCCGCCGCCGCTTCGGCCTGCGCCTGCGTTATGCGCTGGCGGCGCTGGCCTACGGCGTGGCGGTCGCGGCCCTGACCCTGCTGTTCGACACCCTGGTCGATCCGTCCTGGCTCGCGGCCGCGGCCGCGGTGGGCGTCTCGATCGTGCCGCTGTGGCTGCTGATCGGGCGCGAGGTCGATCCGCTGCGTTCGCTGTTCCGGGCCCTGGCCGGGACCGTGACCAGTTATCGCGACGGCGACTTCGCCTTCGGCCTGCACTGGGCGCGCAACGACGAACTCGCCGACCTGGTGCGCGCGCACAACGCCCTCGGCGACACCCTGCGCGAGCAGCGCCTGGCCCTGGCGCAACGCGAATTGCTGCTCGACACCATGGTGCAGAACACGCCGGTGGCGATGTTGCTGTTCGACGCCGCCGGCCACGTCATCTACGGCAACCTGGCGGCGCGCAAGCTGCTGCACGACGGCCGCCGCATCGAAGGCCTGCATCGCGACGCCCTGCTCCTGCTTGCTGTGCCGGCGCTGGCGGACGCGCTGCGCCGCGGCGGCGACGGACTGTTCACCGTCGAGGGCGAAAAGCCCGACGACGAACAGATCTTCCACCTGTCGCGGCGCGCGTTCCGGCTCAACGGCCGACCGCACGAACTGGTCCTGCTGCGCGGCCTGTCCCAGGAGCTGCGGCGCCAGGAGGTGCAGACCTGGAAGAAGGTGATCCGCCTGATCAGCCACGAACTGAACAATTCGCTGGCGCCGATCGCCTCGATGGCGCATTCCGGCGCCGAGCTGACGCGCCGCGGCCAGCACGACAAGCTGCCGACCGTGTTCGCCGCGATCGAGGAGCGCGCCCGCCATCTCGACGCCTTCATCCGCGGCTACGCGCAGTTCGCGAAGCTGCCGGCACCGCGCATCGACGCGGTCGACTGGCCGAACTTCGTCGAGCGCCTGCATGCGGCCGCGCGTTTCGTGTCGCAGGGCGAGGTGTCGCGGCGCCCGAAGTTCGACGCGATGCAGCTGGAGCAGGCGCTGCTGAACCTGATCAAGAACGCGCACGAATCGGGCTCGCCCGCCGACGCGGTGGAACTGGTGGCGCGCGAACTGCCCAACGCGTTGCGCATCGAGGTGCTCGACCGCGGCCCCGGCATGAACGAGGACGTGCTGGCGCAGGCCCTGCTGCCCTTCTATTCCACCAAGCGCGGCGGCACCGGCCTCGGCCTCGCCCTGACCCGCGAAATCGTCGAGGCCCACAACGGCCACATCGCGCTCGCCAACCGCGACGCCGGCGGACTGCAGGTCACGGTCACGTTGCCGCAGTAGGTTCAGCGCTCCGCTGACCGGGACACGGTGGCGTGCTGCGACGATGGTTCGCCGTTGATCAGGAACAAGCCGGCCAACACCAATGCGACACCGAGCACGCCGCGCAGCCCGGGTCGCTCCCCGAACACAAGGAAGGCGCCAACGTACACCAGCACGAAGGTCAGGGCGGTGTAGGGATAAACCACACGCAACGGCAGCTTCGACAAGCTGTAGATCCAGAACAGGGTGCTGAGTCCGTAGCAGGCCAGACCGCCGATCACGGCGAGGTTGACGAACTCCATCAGCCCGGTGCGCCCGGCTGCACCGGCCTTGAACAGCATCTGGCCAACCGCGGCAAGGACGGCAGCGAACAACAACAGCAAGTGCATCGGCATCTCGATGGCTCCAATCATCCGGAAGGCAAGGCGCAAGGCAGGACGGGACCGAGCGGCACGACCTGCCGGACATCGTCGTCCACGCCCAGGATCCGCAGCTCCTCGCAAGGCGCTTCGCTGCGGAAGTAGGCGTCGAAACCATCGGCCATGTCGTCCAGGCGCCGGGAATCGCCGCCGCCGGACCGAAACCCGAACTCGCCGGTTCCGACCACACGGCCGGCGCGATCGACGACGATCACGCCGTCGACTTGCTGCCGCAGGCCCGGATCGAGCAAACGGCCTTGCACATGCCAAGAAGGCAACTCGGCCGGGATGATTTCATGGACCGGGACGGTGCCGCCGATGCGCGCGCGCATCTCGCCGCCCGTCGCCGGGACACTCACCGTTTCGCCGAGCATGCGCGAACGGCGGGCCCGGAAGATTCCCGACCGATGCGCCTTGAGGGCGGACAAGGACGCCTCCGCCTTGCCCAAATTCGGCATGTCCATGAAGGACAGAACGCCCTCGCTGAACACGCCCGTCTGCAACTGCGCGG
>CALMWD010000146.1 GCA_937873105.1 uncultured Rhodanobacteraceae bacterium | reverse complement strand
GCGGGCGACGCGGTCGACGTACTTGCGCTGGTAGGCGGGATAGCCGGCGGGGTCGACGGCTTCCAGTTGCGGCGGCGGCTCGTGCGCGACGTTGAGGATCTGCTGGGCGATGTTGGTCGCCATCAGCACGTCCGGATCCTCGCTGACCCGGGTCTCGATCGCCTCGGTCACGGACTTGCCGGAACGGATCGCCTGGGCCGCGGACAGCATGGCCTGGGCGGCGACATCGTCCTGCAGGTTGCGGTCCTTGCCGTCGCCGAGCAGGGCGGTTTCGATCAGGCGCGCCATCTGCTCGCGTTCGCCGGCGCCGTTGTTCTCCGAGCGCGCACGCGTTTCGACGATGAACGCGCGCTTCGGGTCGTCCGCGGGGATCAGCGCCAATGCCTCGTCGTAGGCGGCCAGCGCTTCGTCGTAGCGGCCGAGGTCGTGCAGCAACATGCCGCGGCGCACGGCATGGCGGTATTCGCCGCTCAGTGCCCAGGCGCTGTCGTAGTCTTCCAGCGCCAATTCCAGGCGGCTGCGCGAATAGCGCAGGCCATTGAAGGTCTTGATCGTGTCGGCGTCGTCGGGGCCGTCGTCGTAACGCATCGCGGCGGAACGGCGCAGCGTGGCGCGGGCGTCGAGCAGGTCGACGCGCAGCGGCGCGAGTTCGATGGCGCGATCGAGCAGGGCATCGGCCTCGGCCGCGTGGTCGGTGCCGTCGTCGCGGTAGCGCAAGGTGTTCGAGAGAAGGAACAGGCCGTCGACCAGGTTTGGCTCGATGGCGAGGGCGCGGCGCAGTTCCGCCTCGGCCTGGTGCGACGCCTGCAAGGCGCGGGCGCGCTGTTCGGCCTCGCGGCGCTCGCGTTCCGCGTCCGGCAGGTCGTCGTCCTCGTCTTCATCGTCCTCGATATCGCCGGCCTCGATCGCGGCGAACTGCACGCGCTTGACGATGGCCGGGGCGTAGTCCGGCTTCAGGGCCAGCACGCGGTCCAGCGCCGGCACGATCTCGTCGTAGCGTTCGAGCTTTTCCAGGCAGTTGGCGCGATGCCAGTACAGCGCCGGCGATTGCGGATGGGCCGCGATCAGGGCATCGACGTGGACCAGCGCCTGGTCGTGGCGGCCCTGCTGGAAGGCGGTGGCGAATCGCGCGAAGGCCGGATCGGTAGGCATGGGGTGTTTCGAAATGTGACGGAATTCGCGAACCTAACCGAAATCCGCCCGGAAACAAGAGGGTGCACCCGACCAGCGGACGCAATGGCGGCGCCGGCGGCGCCTAGTCCGCGGCGATGGCGCGCCAGACGTGGTCGCAGTCGCCGAGCCCGAGCAGGGCCCGGCGGGCCAGGCCCGGCTCGCTGCGCAGCAAGGTGGCGCAGGCCCCGGCATGGCGGGCAACGCGCTCGGTCAGGCTGGCGCGTTGCGGCAGCCGCAGCAGGGCCGAGGCCGGCCGCGCCGGGATCGGCCACTCGCCCTCGCGCTGAGTCAGCAGCACGCGGCCATCCGAGAACGCCGAAGCGCAGGCCAGCAGTTGCGCCGGCCGCTGTTGCAGCACCGTGGAGAAGCGCACGACCACGCTGTCGCCGCCCTCGTCGCCGAAGAAGCGGATCAGCACCGGCGCCAGGCCGCGGCGCGAAAACGTCGGCGAGCCCGCGTCCAGCAGCGGCGAGTAGCCGAGCGCATGCAAGTCCGGCGCCGGGGCGTTGCAGTCGCGTTGCTGGTCGAACGAGAACAGGCGGGCATCGACCCGCACCAGTTCCGGCGGCTGCAGGCTGGCCGCCTCTTCCTGCGCGATCGCCTCCAGGCAGCCGGCGCGCTGGCGTTGCAGGCTGGCCGATTCGGGCCACCGTGCGAGCAGGTCGTCGATCAGCGCCAGGGCCTCGCGATGGCGCCGGTGATGCATGGCGCGCGCGAGTGCGGCAAAGGTCGTCGGTGCGGACATCGCATCTCCCCGGGATGCGCGGCGAACGATAGCCCAGCGTCGCCACAAACGAAAACGCCGCGCTTTGGGCGCGACGTTCTCGTTACTGCGATGCCGCAGCGGATCAGTAGCGATAGTGCTCGGGCTTGTACGGGCCGTCGACATCGACGCCGAGGTAGGCGGCCTGTTCGGGGGTGAGCTTGGTCAGCTTCACGCCGATCTTCTCCAGGTGCAGGCGCGCGACTTCCTCGTCGAGCTTCTTCGGCAGGATGTAGACCTTCGCTTCGTACTTGTCCTTGTTCGCCCACAGGTCGATCTGCGCCAGCGTCTGGTTGCTGAAGCTGTTCGACATCACGAAGCTCGGGTGGCCGGTGGCGCAGCCGAGGTTGACGAGGCGGCCTTCGGCGAGCAGGAAGATGCTGTTGCCGTTCTTGAAGGTGTACTTGTCGACCTGCGGCTTGATGTTGGTCTTGACCGCGCCCGAGGCGTTCAGCTTGTCGACCTGGATCTCGTTGTCGAAGTGGCCGATGTTGCAGACGATGGCCTGGTCCT
>CALMWD010000145.1 GCA_937873105.1 uncultured Rhodanobacteraceae bacterium | reverse complement strand
CGCGTCCTGCCGGCGTGGTCAGCACGCGCGCGCCCTGGACGAAGCTGCCTCGGCGCACGGCGCGCGCGTGGTCCTCGACGAAGCGCGGATGCAACACCATGTCTCCGTCGATCAGCAGGATGTAGTCGCAGTCGCTGGCGGCGATCGCGAGATTGCGCGCCCGGGCGACACGGAAGCCGAGGTCTTCCTGCCAGACGTGGCGAAGCGGGCACGGGAAATCGAGGCGCTCCCGCGCGAGCAGTTCGGCGGTGGCCGGCCCCGATCCGTCGTCGGCGACGACGACCTCGTCTGGCAGGCGCGTCTGGGCGCGGATGCTGGCCAGGATCAGGGCCAGGGCGTCCGGCCAGTTGTAGGTGGTGACGACGGGGGCGATGCGCATGCGGCGATTGTGCGCGCCGCATCTGAAGCCCGACTGTGCGGCCTCAGGCCTTCGGCGCGTCGGACTGCTTTTCGGGCCTTGCCAAATCGAAGGCCGGCAAGCTAGCGCAATGGTCGCTGATGCGCCGGATCGTCGGATACGGCGCCAGGTCGACCTCGAACCGACGAGCGTTGTAGACCTGCGGCACCAGGCAGCAGTCGGCGATCGAGGGCACGTCGCCTTCGCAGAAGTCGCCGGTCGACGGATTGTCGGCCAGCATCTCTTCCAGCGCCGCGAAGCCGCGCTCGATCCAGGTGCGAACCCAGCGCTCGCGCTCGATCTGCGGCATGCCGTCCTCATGCTCCAGGTACTGCAGCACGCTGAGGTTGCCGAGCGGCGAGATGTCGGTGGCGATGAGATGCGCGAGTCCGCGCGCGCGCGCGCGCTCGCGAGCCGTGCCGGGCAGCAGGTGATTGCCGTCGTAGACCTCTTCGAGGTACTCGATGATGGCAAGCGACTGGCGGATCACGCGGCCGCCGTCGATCAGCACCGGCACGCGTTCCTGCGGATTCAGCTGATGGAAGTCGGCGTGGTGGTGCTCGCCGCCCTCCTTGACCAGGTTGACCGGCACGATTTCGTGCTTGAGCTGCTTGAGGTTCAGGGCGATGCGCACGCGATACGACGCGCTCGAGCGCCAGTAGCTGTAAAGCCGGATCGTGCTGTCCACGCTGTACTCTCCCTCGCCTCGGCCCCGAATCTAGCTCAGGGCCGATACCGCAACAACTGCGGACGCCGGCTCAGCGGACCAGCGGCGCCATGCGCTGCTCGATGGCGCCGAAGATGCTGCGGCCCTCGCGGTCGAACATCTCGATGCGCACCACGTCGCCGAACTTCATGAAGGGCGTGCTCGGCTTGCCGTCGCGCAGGGTTTCGACCGTGCGCCGTTCGGCGAAGCAGGACGCGCCGAGGCTCGTGTCCTCGTTCGCGACCGTGCCCGAGCCGACGATCGTTCCCGCCGACAAGGGCCGCGTCCGCGCCGCGTGCGCGACCAGCTGCGCGAAATTGAACTGCATGTCGACGCCGGCTTCCGGCGCCCCGAACCAGGCGCCGTTGACGTGCGTCACCAGCGGCAGATGCACCTTGCAATCGTCCCAGGCCGCGCCGAGTTCGTCCGGCGTCACGAACACCGGGCTCAGGCCCGACCGCGGCTTGGACTGCAGGAAGCCGAAGCCCTTGGCCAGCTCGTCCGGGATCAGGTTGCGCAGGCTCACGTCGTTGACCAGCCCGATGAGCTGGATGTGTGCGGCCGCCGCCTCGGGCGTGACCGCCATCGGCACGTCGTCGGTGACGACCACGACTTCGGCCTCGAGGTCGATGCCATAGGCCTCGCTCGGCACCACGACCGGGTCGCGCGGACCGAGGAAGCCGGCGCTGGTCGCCTGATACATCAGCGGATCGGTGTAGAAGGTCGCCGGCACCTCGGCGCCGCGCGCCTTGCGCACGCGCGCGACGTGCGGCAGGTAGGCGCTGCCGTCGACGAACTCGAAGGCGCGCGGCAGCGGCGCGGCGAGTGCGTTCATGTCGAGATCGAAGGCATTCGCCGCGCGACCTGCGTTCAGGTCCTCGGACAGCGCATTGAGCCGCGGTGCGGCGCCGTGCCAGTCTTCCAGCGCCTGCTGAAGCGTGCGCGCGATGCCGTCGGCGACGACCGCCTTCGTCAGGTCGCGGCTGACGACGATCAGGGTGCCGTCACGACCGCCTTGCTTGAGGGATGCGAGTTTCATTCGGACTCCGGATGCGGACGCGCTCAGATCGGCGCGACGAAATGCTTCTTCAGGCCCTGCCAGCATTGCGCATAGTCGCGCTGCAGGTTCGGCGCGGCCAGCGCCTGGGCGGTGGGCTGGATGACCAGGCCGGTCTCGAACATGAAGGCCATGGTGCCTTCGATGTAGTCGGGTTTCGAGAGATCGGCATGGCTGGCCTTCTCGAACGTCGCGGCATCGGGACCGTGGCCGGTCATGCAGGCATGCAGGGACGCGCCGCCGGGCGCGAAGCCGTCGGCCTTGGCGTCGTAGACGCCCTCGATCAGGCCCATGAATTCGCTGGCGACGTTGCGGTGGAACCAGGGCGGACGGAAGGTGTCGCGCATCGCCAGGACACGCGGCGGGAAGATCACGAAATCCATGTTCGCGGTGCCGGGCACGGCGCTGGCGCTGGTCAGCACGGTGAAGATCGACGGATCCGGATGGTCGAAGCTGATCGAGCCGATGGTGTTGTAGTGGCGCAGGTCGTACTTGTAGGGCGCGTAGTTGCCGTGCCAGCCGACCACGTCGCAGGGCGAATGGCCGATCTTCGCGCGCCACAACCGTCCCTGGAACTTGTTGACCAGCTCGAAGTCGCCTTCGCGGTCTTCATACGCCGCGACCGGCGCGAGGAAGTCGCGCGGATTGGCCATGCCGTTCGAGCCGATCGGCCCGAGGTCGGGCAGGCGCAACGGCTGGCCGAAGTTCTCTGCGACGTACCCGCGCGCTGCGCCGTCCGGCAGTTCGACGCGAAAGCGGATGCCGCGCGGGACCACGACGATCTCGAGGGGCGCCGCGTCGATCACGCCCATCTCGGTGACCAGGCGCAGGCGGCCCTGCTGCGGCACGATCAGCAGCTCGCCGTCGGCATCGACGAAGAAGCGTTCGGTCATCGACGCATTCGCGGCGTACACATGCATGCCGACCCCGGCCATCGCCGCCGGCGAACCGTTGCCGGCGACGGTGAACAGGCCGTCGACGAAGACGGTGCGCGCGCTCGGCAGCGGGAACGGCGACCAGCGCAACTGGTTCGGATCGGCCGGGATCTCGTTGAAGCGGTTGTGGAAGGCGCCTTCCGCCAGCGGTTCGAAGCGCTGGTGCATCGAACCCGGGCGGATGCGGTACATCCAAGACCGCCGGTTGAGATGGCGCGGCATCGTGAACGCCGTGCCCGAGATCTGCTCGGCGTACAGGCCGTGGGCGACGCGCTGCGGCGAATTGCGCCCGACCGGCAAGGTACCGGGCATCGCTTCGGTCGCGAACTCGTTGCCGAACCCGGACTGGTAGCGCAGGCCCATCACAGCACTCCGCGGCGCATCTGATCGCGCTCGATCGACTCGAACAGGGCCTGGAAATTGCCCTCGCCGAAGCCTTCGTTGCCCTTGCGCTGGATGATCTCGAAGAAGATCGGGCCGATCGCGTGCTGGGTGAAGATCTGCAGCAGCTTGCGCTGCTTGGTCTCGGGATCGGCGTCGATCAGGATCTTGTTCCGGCGCAGGCGCTCCAGGTCCTCGTTGTGGTTCGGCACGCGCTGGTCGACGACGTCGAAATAGGTGTCCGGCGTATCCAGGAAATCGACGCCCTGCGCCTTCATCGCCTCGACGGTCGCGTAGATGTCGTCGGTATGGCAGGCGATGTGCTGGATGCCTTCGCCGCCGTACTGGTTCAGGTATTCGTTGATCTGCGACTTCGGATCGGTCGACTCGTTCAACGGGATGCGCACCATGCCGTCCGGCGCAGTCATCGCCTTCGACAACAGGCCGGTCTTGGCGCCCTTGATGTCGAAGTAGCGGATCTCGCGGAAGTTGAACAGGCGTTCGTAGTACTCGGCCCACTTCTCCATGTTGCCGGCATAGAGGTTGTGGGTCAGGTGGTCGATGAAGGTCAGGCCGAAGCCCTTCGGCATCATGTCGACGCCGGGCAGCCACACCCAGTCCGGATCGTGGATCGTGCCCTTGGCGTCATAGCGGTCGACGATGTAGAGCATGCAGCCGCCGATGCCCTTGATCACCGGCGCGGCGACGGCCTTGGTCAGTTCGTCGGCGGCATCGAAGGACTCGGCGCCGTTCTTCAGCGCCTGCATGCGCGCCCACTCCGCGAGCTTGTTGACGCGAATCGCGAAACCGCAGGCGCTCGGGCCGTGCTTGGCCGCGAATCGCGCGGCGAACGAATCCGGGTCTTCGTTGACCAGGAAGGTGCAGTCGCCCTGGCGATAGTTGGTGATCTTGCGCGTGCGGTGGCGCGCCACCGGCGTGAATCCGAGCATGCGGAAATAGTCATGCAGGGCCTGGGCCTGGCCTTCCGGCGCGGCGAACTCGACGAACTCGAATCCGTCGATGCCCATCGGGTTCTCGAACGTGGTGACCTGCATGCCTTGCTTGACCTGGGCGCTCATCAGATGGCTCCAACGCTGTGCTGCGGGGCATTCCCGCGGGTGGCCGGCACTTTAGTTTCATGTGAAACTAGTTTCAAGGATCACCCACCGTACGCGCACGCATGGCCACAGCACCCATCATTCCCGCCCCGCTCGAACTCGAACGCTTCCTGCCGTACCGGCTGTCGGTGCTGTCGAACACGATCAGCGCGGCGATCGCGCGCGACTACGGCGAACGCTTCGGCCTGGCGGTGACGGAATGGCGCGTGCTCGCCGTGCTCGGTCGCTACGACGGGCTCAGCGCCGTCGAAGTGGCGGAACGCACCGCCATGGACAAGGTCGCCGTCAGCCGTGCCGTGAATTCGCTGCTGAAGTCCGGGCGCATCAAGCGCGGCACCCATGTCGAGGACAAGCGCCGCTCGGTGCTGTCGCTGTCGGCCAAGGGGCGCAAGGTGTACGACGAGGTCGCGCCGACCGCCCTGCGTTACGAGCGGGAACTGCTGTCGGTGCTCGACCGCGAGGAGCGCGCCTGGCTCGAGCGCATCCTCAACAAACTCGTCGACGAAGGCCACGACGCCCTCGCCCGCGCCGCGTCGGCGCATCGCTGAAACGACGACGGCGGCCGAAGCCGCCGTCCTCGTCCCCTGTTCCTCTTGGCGCGTTATTTCACGCCGTGCATCAGCTTCTGGATCAACGGCGCGATCAGGAACAGCGCCACGCCGGAACCGACCAGCGCCCAGAAACCGAAGGTATAGCCGCTCAGCGCCGAGGCCGTGGTCATGCCGCCCTCGCCCGACACATGGCCGGCGAAGATGCCGGACAGGTTGTTGCCGATGCCCGTCGACAGGAACCAGCCGCCCATGCCGAAGCCGACCAGGCGCACCGGCGCCAGCTTGGTCACCATCGACAGGCCGATCGGCGACAGGCACAACTCGCCGATCGACTGGATCCAGTAGACCGCGAACAGCGTCCAGAACGGGATCTTCAGCGTCGCCGGATCGACCAGCTTGGACAGCGCGAACATCAGCAGCAGGAAGGCGAGGCCGTTGAACAGCAAGCCCAGGCCGAACTTGCGCGGGATCGACGGATTCCACGAACCCATCTTGACCCAGGCCCAGGCAATGACCGGCGCCAGCACGATGATGGCAACCGAGTTCACGCTCTGGAACCAGGCGGTCGGGAAGGTCATGAAGCCGAGGTCGGGGTTGACGATCTGGTCGGCCAGGAAGGTGACGGAGCTGCCGGCCTGTTCGAAGAACATCCAGAACAGGATGTTGAACGCGAAGATGATCAGCATCGCGATCACCTTGTCGCGTGCGACGGCGCCGTTCTTCACGCCTTCGACGACCAGCATGATCGCGAGCAGGATGAACATCGCGGTCAGGACCATCTGCAGCTTCTCGGCGCCCATCGCGAGCAGGAAGTAGACGATCGGCACGACGACGGCGGCACCGACGAACACGGTGACGATGCGTCCGATGCCGTTCGCGCCTTCCGGCGCCTCGCCGACGCCCTTGAGCTGGCCGCGCCCCATCCAGAACCAGAACAGCGAGATCAGCATGCCGATGCCGGCAGCGATGAACACGACCTTGTAGGCCGGCACGTCGGCCGTGCCGAACACGCGCTCGGCCAGCACCTGGGTCAGGATCGGCGAGATCATCGCGCCGAGATTGATGCCCATGTAGAAGATGGTGAAGCCGGAATCGCGGCGCTCGTCGCCGACCGCATAGATCTTGCCGACCAGGGTCGAGATGATCGGCTTGAACAGGCCGTTGCCGACCACGATCGTGGCCAGTCCGAGCTTGAAGATGTTTTCGTTCGGCACCGAAATCATGAACAGGCCGAGCGCCATGATCACCGCGCCGACCAGGATCGAGCGCTGGTAACCGAGGTACTTGTCGGCGACCAGGCCACCGAAGATGGCGCCGGCGTAGACGAGGGCGAGGTAGGAGCCGTAGATCAGGCCGGCGGGCTGCTGGCCGGACGGATCGCCGCCATGGAACTGCGCCACGATGTACAGCACCAGGGCCCAGCGGATGCCGTAGAACGCGAAGCGTTCCCAGAACTCCGACATGAACAGCATCCACAGCGGACGCGGATGGCCCATCAGCTGGGCGTAATCCGGCGGTGCCGGCTGGTTCGGCAGGACAGCTCCACTCATTCAATTTCTCCTCGAACTGGAACGACACGACGGACGCCGTGCAGGCAAACCCGAGATCCGTCGGGCAAAAGCCCGCCGTGTTTAACGGCCTCGGGCCGCCCCGTCAACGAATCCAGTTGTTGCAACGCAGCATTGAAACGCGCGTTGGCGAGGTGCCGAGGCCATCAAGGCTGCGGCGGCGCGTAGATGTAACTCGCGCCGACGCCGAGCGGCAGACCGAGTCCGTAGAAGGCCAGCAGGAACAGGGTCCAGCAGACCAGGAAGCTCAGCGAATACGGCAACATCAGCGCCAGCAGGGTGCCGATGCCGCTCGACTTCACGTAGCGCTGGCAGAACACCACGACCAGCGGGAAATACGGCATCAGCGGGGTGATGATGTTGGTGCTCGAGTCGCCGACGCGGTACGCGGCCTGGGTCAGGTCCGGCGAGATGCCGAGCTGCATCATCATCGGCACGAGGATGGCGCCGATCAGCGCCCACTTCGCCGACGAGGAGCCGATCAGCAGGTTCACCGAGGCCGTCAGCAGCACCACGCCGACCAGGGTGACGGCGACCGGCAGGCCCATCGCCTTCAGCGCGTTCGCGCCCTTGATCGCCAGCAGCACGCCGATGTTGGACTGCGCGAAGGTCGCGATGAAGAGCGCGCAGAAGAAGGCCATCACGATGTAGTAGCCCATGCCGCTCATCGCCTTGCTCATGCCGGCGTCGACCTTGCGATGGCTCTTCACGCTGCCCGCGAAGACGCCGTAGACGATGCCGGGGATCAGGAAGAACAGGAAGATCAGCGGCAGGATCGATTGCTGCAGCGGGGCGGCGCCGACCAGCAGC
>CALMWD010000144.1 GCA_937873105.1 uncultured Rhodanobacteraceae bacterium | reverse complement strand
TCGAACAGGAACTACCAGTTCTCGGGCGGTCTGCACGGCGTCGGCGTATCGGTGGTGAACGCGCTGTCGACCCAGGTCGAGGTCGTCATCCGCCGCGACGGCAACGTCCACCAGATGGACTTCCGCAACGGCGACCGCGCCTCCGACCTCCGGATCATCGGCTCGGTGCCGAAAAAGCAGACCGGCACGCGCGTGCGCTTCTGGCCGGATCCGAAGTACTTCGACTCGCCCAAGATCTCGCTGATGCGGCTCAAGCACGTCTTGCGCGCCAAGGCCGTGCTCTGCCCCGGCCTGACCGTGAAGCTGTTCGACGAGGCCAGCGGCGAACGCGTCGAGTGGCATTACCAGGACGGGTTGCGCGACTACCTGCGCTCCATGCTCAAGGACCAGGAACTGCTGCCGCCGGAGATCTTCACGGCGTCGCTGAAAAAGGACGTCGACGCCGTCGAATTCGCGGTGTGCTGGACCGCCGAGGGCGAACTCGTCCAGGAAAGCTACGTCAACCTGATCCCGACCGCGCAGCACGGCACCCACGCCAACGGCCTGCGCTCGGGCCTGACCGAGTCGCTGCGCGAGTTCTGCGATTTCCGCAACCTGCTGCCGCGCGGCGTGAAGATCGCGCCCGAGGACATCTGGGATCGGCTCAGCTTCGTGCTCAGCTACAAGACCGCCGATCCGCAGTTCTCCGGCCAGACCAAGGAACGCCTGTCCTCGCGCAATGCCGCAGCCTTCGTCGAGGGCGCCACGCATGACGCGTTCTCGCTGTGGCTGAACCAGCACGTCGATCTCGGCGAACGCATCGCCATGCTCGCGATCGAACGCGCCCAGGCGCGGCTCAAGGCCGACAAGGTCGTGGTCCGCAAGAAGATCACCCAGGGCCCGGCCCTGCCCGGCAAGCTGGCCGACTGCATCTCGCAGGACCTGTCGCGCACCGAACTGTTCATCGTCGAGGGCGATTCGGCGGGCGGCTCGGCCAAGCAGGCGCGCGACAAGGACTTCCAGGCCATCCTGCCGCTGCGCGGCAAGATCCTGAACACCTGGGAGGTCGAATCGAGCGGCGTGCTCGCCTCGCAGGAAGTGCACGATCTCGCGGTCGCCATCGGCTGCGACCCCGGCCACGACAAGATCGACGGCCTGCGTTACGGCAAGGTCATCATCCTCGCCGACGCGGACTCCGACGGCCTGCACATCGCGACGCTGCTGTCGGCCCTGTTCCTGCGCCACTTCCCGGCCCTGGTCCGGGCCGGCCACGTCTTCGTCGCGATGCCGCCGCTGTTCCGTGTCGACGTCGGCAAGCAGGTGTTCTATGCGCTCGACGAGGACGAAAAGCGCTCGACGCTCGATCGCATCGAGCGCGAAAAGATCAAGGGCCAGGTATCGGTCACGCGTTTCAAGGGCCTCGGCGAGATGAACCCGTCGCAGCTGCGCGAATCGACCATCCACCCGGACACGCGCCGTCTCGTGCAGCTGATGGTCGAGGAAGACGACGGCACCAGGAAGGTCATGGACATGCTGCTGTCGAAGAAACGCGCCAACGACCGCAAGGAATGGCTCGAAACCAAGGGCGATCTGGCCTCGATCGAGGTGTGACGGTTACAATCGGTGACGCGGGCTGCGGGGGCGGCCTGTCCCTCCCACACAGGAATCACCGATGAAGCTGACTCTCCAGCGCGTCGTCACGGCGGCTGCGCTCGCCGCGTGCATGACGCACCCCGCCTTCGCCGAGCGCCTGCCGGCGAAACTGTTCGCCCAGCACGAGCAATACAGCGCCGTGGCGCTGTCGCCGGACGGCACCCACCTCGCCATCGCGACCCCGGTCGATAACCATACCGACCTGATGATCGTCGACCTGAGCGGAAAGAACGAACCCAGTCGCCTGCGCAGCCTGCCCAAGGAACACGTGATCGGCCCGTTCTGGGCCAACGACAACCGCCTGGTGTTCGGCAAGGGCAGGAAATCGGACTACCTGGAACAGCCGGGCAATCTTGGCGAGCTGTACTCGATCAATCGCGAGATGAAGGAACAGAAGATCATGTTCGGCTACCAGCCGGACGTGGGCAATCGCGCCGGCCGCAAGAAGGACCAGGGCTGGGCCACCGTGATCGCGCGCCGCGGCGAGGATCGCGGCACCCTGATCGTGCAGTTCCAGTCCTGGGACGAGAACGACAAGAACACCTACATCTACCGCCTCGACCCGAACACCGTCGACCGCAAGATGATCGAGAAGATTCCGCTCGAGAGCGCCGACGTGGTCGTCGACTTCGACAGCGTACCGCGCTTCGCGGCCAGCGTCGACCTTCAGTACAACCCGATCCTCCGCTACCGACCGACGGCGACGTCGGAATGGACGCCGGTGCCCGAATCCCTGGCCGGCTGGAGCATGGATGTGCTGCGTTTCGCCAAGGACAACAACACGGCCTGGGCACTGATCTCCGACGACGGCGAACCGGAAGTGCTCTACAAGGTGGACTTCGCCAAGGGCACGCGCGAGAAGTTGCTCGCGCTCGGAGACTACTCGGTCGGCGCCTTGCTGACGGCAGGTTTCGACGGCGAGCCCTTCGCCGTGTATTCGAATGCACCCAAACCCTCGATCCAGTACCTCGACAACAACTCCGAATGGGCCAAGCTGCACGCCAGCCTGATGAAGCAGTTCGCCGGCAACCTGGTCTGGATGGAAGAGTTCAGCCGCGACAACAGCAAGGTGCTGGTCAACGTCTCGGGCGACCGCAACCCTGGCCAGTACTACCTGATGGATCGCAGCAAGAACTCCATCGCCAAGGTGCTCGACAGCTATGAAGGCATCGACCCGGCGAAGCTGGCGCCGATGCGCATCGTCGAGTTCCCGACCGATGACGGCCTGAAGCTGAGCGCGATGCTGACGCTGCCGATTTCGGGCCAAGCCCCCTATCCGATGGTGGTGATGTCGCATGGCGGACCGTTCGGCATTGCCGACACCTGGGGCTTCGACGCCGACGCACAGTTCCTCGCCAATCGCGGCTATGCCGTGCTGCAGGTGAACTATCGCGGCTCGGTCGGATACGGCCCGGCCCACACCCGCGCGGCGATCGGCG
>CALMWD010000143.1 GCA_937873105.1 uncultured Rhodanobacteraceae bacterium | reverse complement strand
CATCACCCTGAACCAAGTCGTCCACAGTGTCCCGCTATGATGGCGGTCTGATCAAGGAATCCGATTCATGCAAACCCTGCTCGTCACCGGCGGTGCCGGTTTCATCGGCGGCAATTTCGTGCTCGATCTGGTCGGATCGGGCGATTTCCGCGTCATCAACCTCGATGCGCTGACCTATGCCGGCAACCTCGACACCCTGGCTTCGCTGGAGCGCAGCCCACACCACAAGTTCGTGCGCGGCGACATCGGCGACCGCGAACTGGTCGCGCAACTGCTGAAGCAGTACCAGCCGAGCGCCATCGTCAACTTCGCGGCCGAAAGCCATGTCGACCGCTCGATCGACGGCCCCGGCACCTTCATCCAGACCAATGTCGTCGGCACCATGAACCTGCTGCAGGCCGCGCTCGGCCATTGGCGCGATCTGCCGGAGCCGGAAAAATCGGCCTTCCGTTTCCTGCACGTGTCGACCGACGAGGTGTACGGCTCGCTCGGCGACACCGGCGCCTTCACCGAAACCACGCCGTATGCGCCGAATTCGCCCTATTCGGCGAGCAAGGCCGCCAGCGACCACTTGGTCCGCGCCTGGCACCACACCTACGGCCTGCCGACGCTGACCACGAACTGCTCGAACAACTACGGGCCCTACCAGTTCCCGGAAAAGCTCGTGCCGCTGATGATCCAGAAGGCGCTGACCGACCAGCCGCTGCCGGTCTACGGCGACGGCCGCAACGTGCGTGACTGGCTCTACGTGCTCGACCATTGCCGCGCCATCCGCACCGTGCTTGAGCGCGGCCGCATCGGCGAGGTCTACAACGTCGGCGGCAATGCCGAGCGCATGAACATCGACGTCGTGAACGCGATCATCGCCCTCGTCGACCAGCGCCGTCCGCGCGCGAACGGCACGCCGCGCACCGACCTGATCACCTACGTCAAGGACCGTCCCGGCCACGACCGCCGCTACGCCATCGACGCGACCAAGCTGCGCAGCGAACTCGGCTGGACCCCGACCGAAACCTTCGAATCCGGCATCGCCAAGACCGTCGACTGGTACCTCGCCAACCAGGCCTGGTGCGGTCGCGTGCTCGACGGCAGCTACCGCGGCGAACGCCTCGGCACCGCCTGACATAGAATGCGACCCGAGGTGATTCCATGACCACCCAACGCATCGTCCGCCATCCGGACATTCTTTGCGGCAAGCCGACCATCTCGGGCACGCGGATTTCCGTCGAATGCGTGCTTGAACGACTAGCCGCCGGCAACAGCGTCGACGATCTGCTCGACGAATGGCCCCACCTGAGCCGCGATGACATCCGCGCCGCGCTGGACTACGCCGCGGACGCAGTGCGTGGTGAACGCGAACTGCCGCTCACGCCGAAAGCGGCATGAGATTCCTGGTCGACGAAAACCTGGGCCGCCGCCTGGTTCGTGCATTGCAACAGCGCGGACATGACGTGTCCTGGGTGGCCGAACGCATGCAAGGTTGTCGCGACCTCGACATCCTCGTCGCCGCAAGCGCAGAGGAACGTATCGTCATCACGAACGACCCCGATTTCGGCGCATTGGTTTTTCATGGCCACGCGGCCTGTCACGGCGTGGTCCTGCTGCGGCTCCATGATGCATCGTTCGAAACGGTCACGAACATGATTCTTGCGGCCATCGATCAATACGGCCCACAGCTCGCCGGACAGTTCTCGGTCATCACCGATCAATCCATTCGCCTCCGGCGCTTGCCGGACACAGGGACGACTCCATGAAAGGCATCATCCTCGCCGGCGGCGCCGGCACGCGCCTGCACCCGCTGACCATTGCCGTGAGCAAGCAGCTCCTGCCGGTCTACGACAAGCCGATGATCTACTACCCGCTCAGCGTGCTGATGCTGGCCGGCATCCGCGACGTGCTGATCATCAACACGCCGCACGAACAGGAGCTGTTCAAGCGCCTGCTCGGCGACGGTTCGGCCTGGGGCATGAACATCCAGTACGCGGTGCAGCCAAGTCCCGACGGCCTCGCCCAGGCCTACCTGATCGGCCGCGACTTCGTCGGCGGACAGCCCTCCTGCCTGGTGCTCGGCGACAACATCTTCTACGGCCATGGCCTGACCGAGGTGCTGCGTCGCGCCGCGGCGCAACCCGAGGGCGCGACCGTGTTCGGCTACTACGTCAAGGATCCGGAACGCTACGGCGTCGCCGAGTTCGACGGCGAGGGCCGCGTGCTCAGCCTCGAGGAAAAGCCGAAGGCGCCGAAGTCGAACTACGCCGTCACCGGCCTCTACTTCTACGACGGCCACGCCAGCGACTACGCCGCCGCGCTGAAGCCCTCGCCGCGCGGCGAACTCGAGATCACCGACCTCAACAAGGTCTACCTGCAGCAGGGCAAGCTGCGCTGCGAGAAGCTGGGTCGCGGCTACGCCTGGCTCGACACCGGCACGCACGAATCGCTGATCGAAGCCGGCAACTTCATCGAGACCATCGTCTCCCGCCAAGGCCTGCGCGTGTGCTGCCCGGAAGAGATCGCGTTCCAGAACGGCTGGATCGACGCCGAGCAGCTGCTGCGCATCGCCGCGCCGCTGGCCAAGTCCGGTTATGGCGACTACCTCGCGCGCGTCGCCCGCGGCGAGGGCGCGCGATGAAGCTGCTCGACACGACCCTGCCCGGGGTGAAGCTGATCGAGCCCGACGTCTACGGCGATGCCCGCGGCTTCTTCTTCGAGGGCTGGAACCGTGCGCGTTACGCCGAGCATGGCCTCGCCTTCGACGTGGTGCAGACCAACATGTCGCGTTCGCTGCGCGGCGTGCTGCGCGGCCTGCACTACCAATGGCCGAATCCGCAGGGCAAGCTCGTCAGCGTGCTCGAGGGCGAGGTCTACGACGTTGCCGTCGACATCCGGCGAGGCTCGCCGACCTTCGGGCAATGGACCGCCGCCGTCCTGTCCGCCGAGAACAAGCGCCAGATGTGGGTTCCGGAAGGTTTCGCGCACGGCTTCGTGGTGACCAGCGAGAGCGCGCTGTTCCACTACCTCGTGACAGCGCCCTACGACCGCGCCGCCGACGCCAACCTGCGCTGGAACGACGCCGCGCTCGCGATCGACTGGCCGATCGCCGAACCCGCGCTGTCGGACAAGGACGCGAAGGCGCCCTTCCTCGCCGACATCCCCGAACACCGCCTGCCGGTGTATTCGCCGTGACGATCCTGCTGCTCGGCGCCGACGGCCAGGTCGGCTTCGAACTGCATCGCGCGCTGGCACCGCTCGGCCCGATCAAGGCGACCACGCGCAAGGGCATCTTGCCGGGCGGCATCGACTGCGCGCGCCTCGATCTCGCCGACGCCGATGCGCTGCGCGGCCTGATCGAGACCACGCGGCCGCGCTGGATCGTCAACGCCGCCGCCTACACCGCGGTCGATCGCGCCGAGGACGAACCCGAACTCGCGCAGCGCATCAATGGCGATGCACTCGCCGTGATCGGTGCGGCCGCGACGCGTATCGATGCCCGGGTCGTGCATTATTCGACCGACTACGTCTTCGCGGGCACTGCGAACCAGCCCTGGCGCGAAGACGATGCCACCGGGCCGCTCGGCGCCTATGGCCGCAGCAAGATCGCCGGCGAAGCCGCGTTGCGCGCATCGGGCGCGGTGCATCTGATCTTCCGCACCGCCTGGGTCTACGGTCCGCGCGGCGCCAACTTCCTGCGCACGATGCTGCGATTGGCGCGCGAACGCGATCGGCTGACCATCGTCGCCGACCAGACCGGTACGCCGACCCCGGCGCGCCTGATCGCCGAGACCACGGCGCTGATCCTGCACGCGCTGTGCGATGCATCGGCGAGCGACCCCCGCTTCGGCACCTATCACCTCACCGCGAACGGCCACACCACTTGGCACGGCTTCGCGAGCCGCATCGTCGACCACGCCCACCGCGCCGGCCTGATCGAACGCGCGCCCGACGTCGCCGCCATCAGCACGGATCAGTACCCGACCAAGGCCCAACGCCCCGCCTACTCCGTGCTCGACACCACCAAACTCCAGTCGACCTTCGGCCTCGCGCTGCCGGATTGGACCGAAGGATTGGCGCGGGTGATGGGCGAATTGAATCCGTGAACGGGCACGACGGCGGAGCCGTGCTCGCCCTCTTCGACTTCGACGGCACGATCACGACGCGGGAAATGTTGCCGGACTTCCTGCACTACGCGGTGCCGAAGTGGCGGTTGCGGTTCTGGAAGCCGTGGATGTTGCCGCTGGTGGTCGCGGCGCGTGCGGGCTGGATGAGCGGCTCGACCTTGCGCGCGATCCTGGCCTGGGTGGCGTTTCGCGGCATGCCGGAAGCGGCGTACGAGGCCAAGGCGCTGGCGTTCGCACGCGATGTGCTGCCGCGCGAACTGCGACCCGGGATGATGGCGCGCATCGCGAAGCACAAGGCCGACGGCGACACCGTCGTGGTCGTGTCCGGCGCCTACGACGCGTATCTGAAGCATTGGTGCGCCGCGCACGGCCTCGACCTGATCGCATCGACGCTGGAAGTCCGCGACGGCCGGCTGACCGGACGTTACGCCGGCGCGCAGAACGTGCTCGCCGAGAAGGCGCGGCGCGTGCGCGAACGCTACGAACTTGCGGCCTATCGCGAAGTCCACGCCCACGGCGACACGCCGGAAGATGCGCATTTGTTGGCGCTGGCGCAGCGTCGGTTCTACCGGGGCACAGAGCGGACTACACTGTAATACAATGCAGTCATCCTACGGAGACCGCCTATGAGCGTCACTACCGTCCGCCTCCCACCCGAGATCGAACAGGATCTCGAAACGACGGCCAGCAAGCTTCAGCGAAGCAAGAGCTGGGTCATCAGCGAAGCGCTGCGCGAATACATCGCCCGCAATCGCGAAGGTGAAGCACGCTGGCAACAAACGCTGGAAGCCATGGCCGATGTCGCACAAGGGCGCGTGGTGTCGGGTGAGGCGGTACACGACTGGCTGCGCAGTTGGGGCAGTGCGGACGAGCGCCCCAAACCGACGGTTGGTCAGTGAAGCTCGTCTACTCGGAGCGCGCAGTCTCAGACTTGACTCGGCTGCGCGATTTCGTCGCACAGCACAATCCAGGCGCAGCTGCTCGCATCGCTGATGAACTGGTGACCAAAGTCGAACATCTGCGACGCTTTCCACTGATCGGCAAACTCGTCGTCGAATCACCAGAACCTCAGCAGATTCGTGATCTCGTGGTTGCTGACTACATCGTGCGGTATCTGCCGACCGAAAGTGCCGTCATCGTACTCCGCGTCTGGCACCATCGCGAACACCGGGGGCGGGACGAGTAGCCGCACGCTACACGCGAACGCCACGAAGCGTTTACGATCGCGCCATCCCACGGAGTCGAATGCATGGCGACGATCAGCAAGTACGGCCCCCTGCGGCATCTGCGTGCCGAGCCGAACCAGTTCGTGCTGCACTTCAGCAATGGCAAGCTGGCGCGGTCCGGGGCCGGGTTGGCTTACTGGTTCCTGCCGCTGTCGGCGGCACTCGCGGAAGTGCCGGTCGAGGACTGCGCGACGACCTTCGTGCTGAACGAGCGCAGCAGCGATTTCCAGGCGCTGAAGGTGCAATGCACCGTGGTCTACCGCATCGCCGATCCGGCCGTCGCCTGTTCGCGCGTGAACTTCTCGATCGGCGCCGACACCGGCACCTGGGTGCAGCGGCCGCTCGACGCGATCGCGACCTTGTGGGCACAACGCGCCTTGCCGCCGGCGCGCAGCTACCTCGCTTCGGCGACGTTGGAGCAGGCGCTGAACCGCGGCTCGGACGCCATCCGCGAAGCCTTGATGAAAGCGTTCCGCGAAGACGCCGAAATCGGCGCCATGGGCCTCGCCCTGGTCAACGTGGTCATCGACCAGCTCGCGCCGATGGCCGACGTCGAAAAGGCGCTGCAGACGCCGGCACGCGAGGCCATCCAGGCCAAGGCCGACGAGGCCATCTTCCAGCGCCGCGCCCAGGCCGTCGAGAAGGAACGCGCGATCAAGGAGAACGAGCTCGCGACCGAACTGGAGCTGGAGCGCAAGCAGGAACTGCTGATCAAGCAGCGCGGCGACAACGCCTTGAACCAGGTGCGCCAGAGCGCCGCCGCCGAGGCCGAGAAGACGCGCCACGAGGTCGAACGCCTGCATGCCATCGCCGAAGCCGACGCCAAGCGCCAGGCCATCGCTGCCCAGGCGGCGGCCGAATCGCAGCGCCTGCTCGCCGCCGCCCGCCTTGATGAAACCGAGAAACAGCATGCGATCTGGCGCGACACGCCAAGCCACGCCGCATCCGGCATCGTGATGGCGCGCTTCGCCGAGCACATCCAGTCGATCGGGCATCTCAACATCACGCCGGATCTGTTGGCACAGCACTTCCGCGAATGGCTCGGCAATCCGCCTGATTCGAAATGAGCGACACGCCCCGCCGCCGCTCGCGCGTGGTCGTGGTCACTCGGCCGACGCCGCTGGAACAGTTGGTCGCACGTTACGGCACCTATGCGCAGGCGAAGTTCATCCTGGCCTCGACCGGGGAGCGCATCGACTGGTACGAAGCGACGCACGAACGCCTCGAACACGGACTCGGTCGCGCGCTGCAGGGCATCCCCCAGGACCGTCCGTACACGCGCGTCGAACGCGCCGACCTCGACCGCTTCCTGTTCGCGCCCGACGACCTCGTGCTCGTCGTCGGCCAGGACGGACTGGTCGCGAATGTCGCGAAGTACCTTGCGGGCCAGCTCGCGGTCGGCGTCAATCCGGATCCGTCGCGTTACGACGGCGTGTTGTGCCGGCATGCCCCCGAACAGGTCGCCGCGCTCACGGCAGACGCCATTGAGGGCGATGCCCGCTGGCGCATCGAGGCGCGCGTGCTCGCCGAGGCCGTCTGCGACGACGGCCAGCGCCTGCTCGCCCTGAACGACCTCTTCATCGGCCACATCAGCCATCAATCGGCGCGGTATCGATTGCGCGCGGGAGACCACGAGGAGCGACATTCGTCCTCGGGCGTCATCGTGTCCACCGGTACCGGCGCCACCGGCTGGACGCGGTCGATCGTGCGGCAACGCGGGCTGGAGATCGCCCTGCCCGCGGTCGACGAGCCGCGCCTGGCCTGGTTCGTGCGCGAGCCCTGGCCCTCGGTCGCGACCGGCGCCTCGCTCGACGTGGGCAACGTCGATGCCGCCACGCCGCTGAGCATCGCCTCCGAGATGAGTGAAGGCGGGGTGATCTTCGCGGACGGCATCGAAACCGATCGCATCGATTTCGTCTCCGGCCGCCGCGTGCAGCTGCGCATCGCGGAGCGGCGTTTGAACCTGGTGGTTCCCGCAGCCTGAAGGCGCAACGGCACCAGCGCCCGTGGGGGCAAATCTCGTTCGCACCC